>JBOGDU010000186.1:0-5856 GCA_050743145.1 Jiangellaceae bacterium
CTGATCACGTCTCGCTCGACGCCCGGAGCTTGCCTCCGAGCGCCTGCGCGGCCACCACCAGACCGCCGGCGGCCAGGACGATGTCCTTGAGTACGTACTGGGCCAGCAGCGTCGGACCCTGGCCGAACAGATCGTCGTAGAAGATCACTAGTGGCGCCATGATCCCGACGAGCGCCCCTGCCAGGACCGCCAGGCCCGCCTTCAGGAAGCGGCCCGTCACCAGCGTGAGTCCGATGAACGTCTCGGCGAGTGCCGTCAGTAGCAGTGCCCGGGTTCCAGACACCAGGCCAGAGGTCAGACGATCGATGGTGGCAACCGCCAGGTCTTCGGCAGGGCTGAGGCCGGGGACGAACTTGAGAGCGCCGAATGCGAGAAAGACGAGCCCGAGACTGATCCGCAGTGTTGCGATGCTGTGGGCGTTCAACCAGCGGCCCACGCGGGTGATGATTGCTTGGCGGTACTGAACAGGTCGGTCCTGGTCAGCGGGCGGCTCGTGGTTTGTGTGAGACATGACCTCTGTTCCCCTCTGATCGGCTAGGCGAGCACGTCCAGGCTGCCCCGGCGCACTGGAGCCGCGAATCCGTCCGATGGCGGCAATCCGACTAGGCCCCGAAGCGCACGCGACTACGTCAGGAAGCGCGGAAGGACGAAGCACGACTGCGCCAGGCGACGTACACCACGGCGCTCGAGCTGTTGCCGTGGGGCACGTACAGCACCCTCGAGGGCCAGGACCACAGCGCGTTCTGGATGGCACCCGACGCCGTGACCGCCAGCATCACCGAGGCCCTCCAGCTCTGACTCGTTCCGGTCACGGCCAACCGCAGAACGCTTGCATTCTAGAATTTGTAGGTATTATCACTGAGTCAGTGGCGACCTCGGAGGTCAACCTCCACCCGGAGGTCGACGCCTGGTACCTCGATCTCGACCACGACACCGCCAATCGAGTAGAGCAGGCGATCGACATGCTCGCAGCCGAAGGCCCCGGCCTCGGCCGACCCCTGGTCGATCATGTCAAGGCCTCCCGCCACCACAACATGAAAGAACTACGCGCCACCACCAGCGTCCGCATCCTGTTCGCATTCGACCCGCGCCGGGAAGCGATTCTGCTGGTTGCCGGCGACAAACGCGGCCAGTGGGACCGCTGGTACAAGACCTCGGTCCCGGTCGCGGACGACCGCTACGACGAATGGCTGGACGCCACTAACCGAGGAGGCCGGATGCCCAGCACACCATGACCACTGGTTACCGCACCTGGGACGAGGTCCGCGCCGACCGCGCCGACGAGTTCACCAACGACGAGCGCGATGACGCGCGCCACGGGCTGCTCGCCGAGCGCGCCGCCTACCGGCTTGCGCAGATCCGGAAGGAGACTGGCCGCACCCAGGTCGAGATGGCCGCCGAAATGGGCGTCTCGCAGCGCCGCGTGTCCAGCATCGAACGAGGCGACCTCGCCCACACCGAGCTGGGCACCGTCCGCTCCTACGTCGAAGCACTCGGCGGTCGCGTGCGGATCGTCGCCGATTTCGGCGACCGCAGCGTCGATGTCGCATGAGCGCGTAACACCGCGACAGCACCCCGGAGCTGTGGTGTGTACTTCACCGCCAGACGCCGACGACGACCGCGATGAGGACCAGCTTCAGCAGCCAGTCACCGGCATGGATGGTGGCCAGCTTCCATGGGACGTTCTCGTGGAGGACCGATCCGCTCAGCAGGACGACCGGGAACGCGACCCAGAGAACCAGACCGAGCACCACAGCGTCCGCCCAGCCGTCGATCCCGATCTGTACGGTCAGGCCGGCGAGGACGGCGGCGACTACGAGACTTCGCGCGAACTCCGCAATTATCGTCCACGCAGGCGGTCGGCCAGTGTCCGCGTACGCGTCGTTCAACCCGACGAGCAGGCTGCCGAAGGCGGCGTACCATGCCGCGCTGGCGACAAAGGCCCCTATAGCGGCCACGAGAATGGCGGCGTAGTTCAGGTCTGTCATCATTCCTCCACGGTTCGGTGCCCTCACGAGCGTCCTTCGCCGAGACGTCGAAGCTGAGAACCTGGTCTCGACATGTCGGGGCCGGAGCTGGTGCTGGGGAGATTCCCGTGAAGTACGTGATCTTGATCTACGGCAACCCGGCATCCCGGGAGATCTGGGACCGACTGCCGGCCGAGCAGCGCGCGGAGGGCTTGAAGGCCTATAGGGCTCTCAACGAGGACCTGGTCGCCTCGGGGGAGTTGATCGTGACCCAGGCCCTGGCGGTTCCGTCAACGGCGAAGCGCGTGTCAGTGCACGCGGATCGCACGACGACGACGGACGGACCGTTCGCCGAGGTGAAGGAGCAGGTGGCCGGTTTCTACCTCGTCGAGTGCGAGACCATCGAGCGGGCGATCGAGATCGCTGCTCGGGTGCCGGAGGCGGAGTTGGGTCTGGTGGAGGTACGTCCGGTCAGGAACCTCCGCGATTTCGAGATGTGAGCGCTGCAACCGAGTTCGAGCACCTGCTGCGTGACCTGGCGCCGCAGGCACTCGGCGCGCTCGTACGTCGCTACGGCGACTTCGACATCTGCGAAGACGCCGTGCAGGAGGCCCTCCTGTCGGCCGCGCTCCAGTGGCCGTCCGACGGTGTACCCGTCAACCCGAAGGGCTGGTTGATCAGGGTCGCGTCGCGGCGGGCGATCGAGCTGTGGCGCAGCGAGTCGGCGCGCAGGCGTCGCGAGGAGACCGCCGCAGCGCTGGCGCCCCCGGACCCGGATCCTTCCGCCGGTGTCGACGACTCGCTGACCTTGCTTCTGCTGTGCTGCCACCCGTCGCTCACACCGGCGTCGCAGGTAGCGCTCACTCTGCGGGCCGTCGGCGGGTTGACCACAGCGGAGATCGCCCGTGCGTTCCTGGTCCCGGAAGCCACGGTTGCTCAGCGCATCAGCCGTGCCAAGCAGCGGATCAAGGCCAGCGGCGCCGAGTTCCGGCTGCCGCCGGACGCCGAACGATCCGAACGGATGGTAGCCGCGCTCGAGGTGCTGTACCTGATCTTCAACGAGGGATACACCGCGAGTGCCGGTTCGGCGCTCAACCGGGTCGAGCTCACCAGCGAGGCGATCCGGCTGACCCGTCAGCTCCGCGCCCGCGTACCCGACGACGGTGAGATAGCCGGGCTACTCGCACTCATGCTGCTCACCGACGCCCGCCGAGCAGCGAGGACCACACCGGACGGAGACCTGGTCCCGCTGGCCGAGCAGGATCGCGACCGGTGGGACGCCGATGCCATCGCGGAGGGCGTCGCGCTCATCACCGAGACGCTGGCCACCGCACCGGTCGGCTCCTACCAGCTGCAGGCTGCAATCGCCGCCGTGCACGATGAGGCCGCCCGGGCTGAAGACACCGATTGGCGGCAGATTCTCACCCTGTACGACCTGCTCGCCGGCGCCGCGCCCGGGCCGATGGTCACCCTGAACCGGGTCGTGGCCGTGGCGATGGTTCACGGCGCACCGACCGGCTTGGAGCAGCTGGACGCGGCCCAGACCGACCCCGCTCTCACCGGGCACTACCGGGTCGACGCCGTTCGCGCGCACCTGCTCGACCTCGCCGGCGACCACGAGGCCGCGCGTGCGCACTACGAACGGGCTGCGAGGCGCACGCTCAGCCTCCCCGAGCAGCGCTACCTGAGGTCCCGCGCCGCGCGAGTCGCCGCCCCCCGGTCCGCGGGTGACGGAGCCGCGAGAGGCTCAGCGGAGTTGTGAGTACCGCCGCACGTCGGGTTCCTACCTCACTCGGCCGGCGAGGACGTCTGTCAGGTCGAAGCGAACCGGCTGCTCGAGTTGTGCGTACCCGCACGATGCGGGATCGCGGTCGGGGCGCCACCGCACGAACTGCGTCGTGTGCCGGAACCGGAACCCCTCCATGTAGTCGTAACGCACCTCGACCACGCGCTCGGGCCGGAGCGGAACGAACGAGAGGTCCTTGTCGGGGTTCCACCGACTCGCCTCGGCCCTGCGGCTGTGGACGACCTCCTCGCCCGCCCAGCGCCACGGGTGGTCGGCGAAATCGGTGACCAGCGCCTGCAGTTCGGTGTACAGCTCCCTCCGTCGGGCCATCGGAAACGCGCCCACCACCCCGACCGGGGCCAACAAGGACCCGGACGCGTGGCTGCGGAACTCGGCCGGGACGACGGGATTCTCGGCGTCGTCGTAGAGCCCGAGCAGCAATGAGCCGATTGCACCAGGGCCCGACTTGTGGACGCGATACCCGGCCACCACACAGTCCGCCGTGCGCTCGTGCTTGATCTTGGCCATGACCCGCTTGTTCGGCTGGTAGGTCACGTCCGGCCGCTTGGCGATCAGACCGTCCAGACCGGCACCTTCGAACACGTCGAACCACCGCTGGGCGAGACCCTGGTCCCGGGTGATCGGGGTCAGATGGACCGGCGGCGCCGATGCTGCGAGTGCCCGCTCGAGAGCGGCCCGCCGCTGGTGAAAGGGCCGCCCCGTGTAGTCGTCGTCGTCCAGCGCCAGCAGGTCGAAGGCGATGAAGCTCGCCGGTGTCTGCTCGGCGAGCAGGTTGACGCGGCTCGTCGCCGGGTGGATGCGCTGCTGCAGCGCGAAGAAGTCGAGGCCCTGCCCTGCCGGGTCGGCGACGACGATTTCACCGTCGATCACGCTGCGCACAGGCAGGCTCTGCTTCACAGCCGTGACCACCTCGGGGAAGTACCGGGTCATCGGTCGCTCCCCGCGGCTGCCGATTTCGACTTCGTCACCGTCGCGGAACACGATCGACCGAAACCCGTCCCATTTCGGCTCGTAGTACTGATCGGGCGGAATGTCGGCGACGAGCTTCGCCAGCATCGGTGCGACGGGCGGCATGACCGGAAGGAGCACCGGCCCAGTATCGCGCCGCGCCCACCCCCTGAGGCTTCCGGAGCCGTCGTCGCCGGACGACGACTCGTACCGACCAGAGATGGATACGCACGCGCCACAATGTGGCCGCAGCGTATCTCGGTACAGAGGCGTGCCCTCATCCCGCGAAGCAATACTCCCGGGAGACAGACGTGGCCGCGGGCACGTCGATCGCGGCGGAGGTCTCCACGACCTCGATGGGCTGGAGCTGGATGTGGCTCGCCGCCAAGGACAGACTCGGTACGTGCCTTCGGTGCCAGCGCACACCCGCAAGGCCCGCGTCGTCGCCGTGGCGGCCGCCGTGGTGCTGTGCGGCTGCGCCGCCACCACCGATCATGCGGGAACGCCGCCGTCGACAGGCGTCTCGGCTCCGCAGGGCGAGGTGCCAGGCGTGCCCAGGCCAGGATCCATGGCACGAACAGTGCCCACGGTTTCGGCTTCGCCCAGCCCTACTGCCGTCGAGATTCCGACGAAGGGCACCGGCGGCTTCGTTGTGGCGGCAGGCGAGAGCACCCCGGTCGGCTCCGGGGACGTGATCCGGTACACGGTGGAGATCGAAGGAGATCTGCCGCTCGTCCCCGCGGAGATCGCGAGGGTCGTCGATGCCACCCTCGCGGACCCGCGGAGCTGGACCGCATTCGGCGAGCACGCGTTCCAGCGCTCGGAGGCCGGCGGGGACCTGCGTGTGCTGCTCGCCAGCCCCGCCACCACCGATGAGCTGTGCGCACCGCTGCGGACACGGGGTGAGGTGTCGTGCCGCAACGGCGAACTCGTTGTGATCAACGCTCAGCGTTGGGCTCACGGCGTCGAGGCTTACGGAGACGACGTGGACGGGTACCGCCAGTACGTCGTCAACCATGAGGTGGGCCACGCCATCGGCTTCGGCCACGTCGGTTGTCCGGGTGTCGGTGAACCGGCTCCCGTCATGCTCCAGCAGACGTACGGCCTCGATGGCTGCCTGCCGAATCCGTGGCC
>JBOGDU010000187.1:0-6262 GCA_050743145.1 Jiangellaceae bacterium
GACTCCCTCGAGATCCGCAGGTCGCCGTCGTCGTCCTCGACGCGCACCAGCGTGCCGGCCGGCCAGTCGGGTAGCAGCTGGTCCGGGATGTGGACCGAGCCGTCCTTGCCGACCACCGAGTAGAGCTCGCCGCGACGGCCTTCGGCGCCGACCCGGCCGTCACGCATGGAGACCGTCCGGCCCAGCCGCTCACCGACGTCGGAGTCGTGGGTCACGACGACGACCGTCGTGCCGAACTGCGTGTTGATCCGCTCGATCAGGTCCAGGACCTCCTCGCGGTACTGGCGGTCGAGACTCGACGTGGGCTCGTCGGCGAGCAGCACGCCGGGCGCGTTGGCGACGGCGACGGCGAGCGCGACGCGCTGCTGCTCGCCAGCCGACAGCGCGCCCAGCCGCTGGTGGCGATGATCGCCGAGGCCGAGCGTGCCGAGCAGCTCCGCGGGCCTGGGCAGGATTCGGCGGGCGCGGCGGCGGGTGGCCAGCTGGGCGAACCGGAGGTTCTGCTCGGGCGTCGCATACGGCAGCAGGTTGCGGCCCGCACCCTGCAGGAGTGTGCCGACGCCGGTCGCCCGGAAGCGCAGCAACCCGCGCGCGTCGAGGGAACCGAGGTCCGTCGTCCCGATCTTCAGCCGACCTGCGGACGGTCGCAGCAATCCGCTGAGCAGTGTCAGGAGCGTCGACTTGCCCGATCCGGACGGGCCGATCAGGGCCACCCGCTCGCCCGCTCCGACGTCCAGGTCGACACCCCGCAGCGCCACGACGTCCGTGCCATCGCTGGCCCGGTAGATGTGGACGACACCGTCGCAGTGGACGGACAGGCTCTGGGCGGCGGGTACGGGTCCGGAGCCCTGAGTGGAGGCGGAGGCCGACCGTCGCCTGGTCATGCCTGGGCCTCGCGCAACAGCGAGGGTCGGCTGATGGCCACGACGTGCCGGGCGCTGAAGTAGCCCGCGAGTCCGAGCAGGATCGCGGCGGCGGCCACGACGCCGACCAGGATGGTCCAGGACAGGGCGGCCGCGATCGGGGGACCGGACGCGGCGTCGGTGCTGACCGGGATCGTGGCCCGGGCAAGCCATGCGGTTCCCACCCCGGCGCCGATCCCGACCACGGTGCCCAAGACGAGAAGCACGGCGTTCTCGATGATCACGGCGCGGCGGAGGCTTGCGGTGCCCACGCCGACGGTCCGCAGCGCCGCGAGCTCGTAGGCCCGACGGCGGGCCTCGACGAACGACGACGCGACCGCCGCGGTGGCCGCCGTGGCGATCGCGATGCCGGCGCAGAACACCAGCAGAAGCAGGGCGAGCGCAGGTCCCTGTTCGCCCAGATCGGCTTCGCGCTGCGCGAGGGTCTGCGTGTGCAGTACGTCCAGGCCGGCACGCTCGAGGTCGCGGACGATCGACGGCGGCGCATCCGCACCGAGCCACACCTGGTACCGGAACCCGACCGCCTCGGCGCCTGTGAACAGCCCCGCGAGGTCGATGTCGACCATGACGCCGCGTCGGCCGAGGACGGGAAGGACGTCGGCACGCCCGGCATCGGTGAGCGAAATGCTCTCGCCACCGGGCACCGGGGAGGACAGCGCGTTGGCCTCGTCGAGCCGATCGGGGTCCGTGGCGGTGGTGATGATCGCCGGGACGGCGGTCGGGACGTCGGCATGAATGACCGCCGGAGTCTCCGTGACCCCGGACAGGAACGACACCTGGACGCCGCCCCCCGCAGACGCCGCGATCTCCGCGCTCGGTTCCCGACGTTGCCCGAGCAGGCGCGGGCGCCAGTCCGCCGGGTCCGCGAAGGCGTCGTCGACGGCGCGGTCGTCGATGGTCAAGCCACGCAGCACAACCGTCGCTCCCACCTGCCCGATCTCGCCGGGAGCGCGCGCGAACGTCAGACCGACCAGGCGGCAGCCGGTGACGCAGGCACGATGGTCGGCCTGGACCATCGTCCCGCTGTGTTCGAGTCGGCCGAGTGACAGTGTCGCCGGCTGCCCGTCCGCTGTCCGCACTTCGGCGAGCAGCAACGGCGGGTTGGTCCGGGAGGCGAGACTGGTCTCGACGTCGACCCGCCATCGCGTCCCGCGCACCTCCAGGCGAGAGGAGTCGTCAGGGTCCAGCTCGTCCGACAGCGTCGTGACCGGCGTGTCCGCCCATTCCTCGTGCCAGGCCGAGAGGGCGGGCAGCCGCCCGCTGTCGACGGCGATGATCCGCCGGTCGGGCGGCACGTCGGGGCTGGCGAAGATGGCGACGGCCATCGCATGCCGGCCATCGGGGTCGGCCCGCTCGGTCGCAGCGGCCAGGGCTAGCGGTGATGTCGCCGCGACGTCGATCGCCGTGTCGGCCCCGACCTCCATGGCGGCCTGGCTCTCGCGGTACGAGCCCGCGAGGCTCCACGCCAGCAGCGCGAAGCTCGAGATGCCCACCGCGACCGTGACCAGCACGGCGGTGCGGGCGAGGCCATGGCGGCGGGCGAGCTGGCGTGAGGCGAGAAATGCGGGGACACGGGGCCTCAGCCGGGTCCGGCGAGTCCAGGCTCGCGCACCCAGGACGACCACCCTGCCGGTCAGTATTCCGAGGGCCAACGTGACCAGGCCGGGCGTGAGCAGTCCGAGGCCCGACTCGGCAGCCCGCGGCCCACGCTCCACCAGCTGATAGATGCCGACGGCCGCGGCAGCCAGCACGATGGCCTCACCGGTGAGGACTCGACCGAGACGAGTCGGCGGCACCACTCTGCGCAGCTGATCGACGACCGGCTGTCGCAGGGAGCGCTGGGAGGCGAAGACGACCGTCGCGGCCGCACCGGCGAACGCGAACCCCACGGCCGCCGCCACCGGCCAGCGGAGTGTCACCGGTGTGTCCGGCGCCAGGAACTCTCGTGCGAGCAGCCGCCCGGTTGCGTACGCCAGCAGCCCGCCGATCGGAACGGCCAGGCCGAGCAGGAGGAGCGGCTCGGCCATGCTGTGTCTCACGGTGGTGCGCACGGGAAGGCCGCGCAGCTTGGCCAGCGCGACCTCACCGCTTCGCGCGTCGGCCGTGCTGGTGATGACCAGCGCGAGGGCGTACCACGCCAGGACAAGCAGCTGCACACCTACCAGCAGGGTTGCCGTCTGGACGAACCTGCGCTCGTCCGCCAGTTCGGAGATCACGGTGGGAAGTGACGTGACCCGTCCCACCACGTGCTCCGAGTTGCGGTTGGATCTCACCAGCTGTGCGAGGGCGGTGTCGATGCGCTCGAGATCGTCGACCTTGACGGTCGTCACCGCGAGACCACGCTCGGCAGTTGCCTGGATGCTCACAGCGCTGAGCGCATGCAGCAGATCCTGCGTGCCGAACACGGCGTCCAACCTGGCGGGCCGCGGATCGCGTAAGCCCTCGACAGGGGGCTGGAAGTCGAACAGATCTTGGTCGAACCAGTAGGGCTCGGCCGAGTCGGGCGGGCGGTAGAGGCCGGCGACCGTCACCACGGTCGGGAACGGGTCGCCGGTGCCGGCCTGCACGGGCTCCGCAGCGAAGGTCGGCACGGTCAACTCGTCGCCGACGTTGACGCCCAGCGCGACGGCGCTCCGGCGGGTGAGCAGCACCTCGTCGCGCGCCGCCGGACACCTGCCGTCGATCACCAGGTTCTCGCACTGGTTCTCGCGCCACACCAGCTTGCCGCGTGTCTGCTCCTCCCCCCGCGCCACGAGGATGTCGCTCGTGGCCAGCATGACCCGCGGGTCGTCGAAGTACCCGTCGATCTCCGGGGGAAGTGCCCCCGCTTCGTGGCGGACCTCCCGCTCGGCGGTCACGGGCGGCACGGGCTGAGCGGAGACTCCGGAGTTCGCCGTCCGCGTCGTCGTGTAGCCGGTCTCGCTGACCGGCTCTCCGGTCAGCCGGGTGCGAACGACCGACTCCTCGGCCGCGCGCGCCCAGAGCGGCGCGATGCCGGCCGCCAGCACAGCCAGCGTCGCCGCGACGAGCACGGCCAGCGACGCACCGCGCCGCCACCACAGTGCGCGGAGCCCGAGTCCCAGCACGTCGCCAGTAATTCAGACCGTCGCATGTGCGGCAATCCCCTGCGATCAAACCGGCTCTGCCCTTGACCCATTCCGGTAAGGTCCGAAGAGACACGATCACGACCCGCACCATTGCCCGGCATCGACGCCGATCGGCCGCGTCGCCACCGGGGACGGGGGAGGCGACGTGAGGCTGAGAAGACCCGCCATCGTGATGGCAGCAGCCACGATGATCACGGCTTCGGCGTGCGGCGGTGACACCGGACCCCCGGTGCTCAACTGGTACATCAACCCCGACAACGGTGGTCAGGCCGCGCTGGCCGAGAAGTGCACCGACGAGGCCGGTGGCGCCTACGAGGTACGGACGTCGATCCTGCCGAACAGTGCGTCCGCCCAGCGCGAGCAGCTCATTCGCAGGCTCGCGGCCAACGACTCCTCGATCGACCTGATGAGCGTCGACCCTCCGTTCGTACCGGAGTTCGCCGAGGCGGGTTTCCTCCTCGACATTCCCGATGACCGGGCGGAGGAGTTCACCGACGGCGTGGTCGAGTCCGCCGTCACCGGCGCCACCTGGAAGGACGAGCTGGTCGGCATCCCCTTCTGGGCCAACACGCAACTGCTGTGGTTCCGTCGGTCGGTCGCCGAACAGGCCGGTCTCGACCCCGAATCGGAGCCGGTCTCGTGGGAGCAGATCATCGCGGCAGCCGAGGAGACCGACACCACCGTCGCAGTGCAGGCGAACCGGTACGAGGGTTACACGGTGTGGATCAATGCCCTGATCGAAGGCACCGGTACCTCCGTGCTGCTCAATCCCGAGGCAGACGTCGAGGATCTCGAGCTGGGCCTGAACGAGCCGGGTGCCGAGGAGGGCGCAGCGGTCATCGCCGACCTCGTCGACGCCGGTGTGGCGGGACCCGCCGTGTCCACCGCAGGTGAAGAGGAGGCGCGGGCACTGTTCCAGAGCGACAGCGGAGGCTTCATGGTCAACTGGCCGTATGTCTGGCAGGCCGCGAACGGCGAGGCGGATTCGGGCGCCCTCGACCCTGCGGTGATCGACGACATCGGCTGGACCGTCTACCCGCGCACCGTCGAGGGCGAGGACGCGGCGCCGCCGTTCGGCGGGATCATGCTCGGCATCGGCGACTTCACCGAGTACCCCGACGAGGCTCTCGAAGCGGCGGCCTGCATCACCTCGCCGGAGAGCCGGACCGAGTACATGCTCTTCTCCGGCAACCCGTCGGCCTCCGAGGAGTCCTACTCCGACCCGGAGGTCGTGGATGCCTTCCCCATGGCCCCCGTCATCCTCGAGTCGCTGCAGAGTGCGAAGTCGCGGCCGCAGACGCCGTTCTACAACGAGGTCTCCGAGAGCCTGCAGCGCACCTACCACCCGCCGGCGTCCGTTCAGCCCGACAGCACGCCCGAGGAGGCGGCCGAGTTGATCGTCGGCGTGCTCAACAAGGAGGTGCTGCTGTGAGCGTCGAGACCCGCGAGGCGCGGGCTGCGCCGGCGCCACCGGCGCGCACCCGTCGGCCCCGTCGCACGGACAAGCAGCGGGCGGACACCAGGCTCGGATGGATGCTGGCGGGGCCGGCGTTCGCCGTGATGCTGCTGGTCACCGCCTACCCAATTCTGCAGGCGACGTGGGACTCCCTGTGGAACTACCGGCTCACCACTCCGGACGACCGCGAGTTCATCGGGCTCGGCAACTACGCGGTCATCCTCACTGACCCGTTGTGGTGGCGCGTGGTCGGCGTCACCCTGCTCATCACCGTGATCACCGTGGTGGTGGAGCTGGTTCTGGGCTTCGGGCTCGCGCTGGTGATGCACCGGGCATTGACGCGGCTGCGGCCGATCCTGCGCACAGCGATCCTCATCCCGTATTCGATCATCACGGTCGTGTCGGCCTTCGCCTGGCAGTTCGCCTTCGCAGTCGACACCGGTTTCGTCAACCCGTGGTTCGACTGGGTGCCCGGCATCAGCGAGACGACCGACTGGTTCGGGGGGTTCGGGTCGTCGATCTTCGTGATCATCATGTCCGAGATCTGGAAGACGACGCCGTTCATCTCATTGCTGCTGCTGGCCGGGCTCGCCCAGGTGCCGGAGGAGATGCAGGAGGCCGCCATGGTCGACGGCGCGACCTGGTGGCAACGGCTGTACAAGGTGACGCTGCCGAACATGAAGGCCGCGATCATGGTGGCCCTGCTGTTCCGCACGCTCGACGCGTTCCGCATCTTCGACAACGTGTTCGTCATGACCGCAGGGGCGCAGAACACC
>JBOGDU010000188.1:0-10028 GCA_050743145.1 Jiangellaceae bacterium
GTGGCCGCGACAGTGGCCGTCGCGACCGGCGCCGTCCTGCTGGTGACACTGCTGGCCGGTCTCGGCGGTGAGGTGATCGACCTCGAAGCTGTCGACGTCGGCGGCGGCGAGGCGGTCGGCGCGGCGCTGTTCAGAGCGTGGGTGCTCCCGTTCGAGGCGCTGTCTGTGCTTCTGCTCGCCGCCCTGGTGGGCGCCATCGTGCTGTCGCGCGGCCGAGGCGGCGAGGACGGGCGATGAGGCTGGCCTACCCGCTCGTCGTCTCGGCGTTGTTGTTCTCCCTCGGTGTGTTCGGCGTGCTGGCACGCCGCAACGCCGTCCTCGTTCTCATGTCCGTCGAGCTCATGCTCAACGCGGTCAACCTCAACCTGGTCGCCTTCGACGCCTGGTGGGCAGACGCGCTGCACGGCGGCCAGGTCCTGACGCTGTTCGTCATCACGATCGCCGCCGCCGAGATCGGGCTCGGCCTGGCCATCGTGCTGCTCGTCTTCCGCAACCGGGGCACGTCCGACCTGAGCGACCTCGGCCTTCTCGACGAGCGCGCCGAGGACGTCGAGTACGCCGACGACGACCGCGCCGACGACGACCGCGCCGACGACGACCGCGCCGACGACTCGGAGAACAGCGGCCTCGTGGGGCACGTCGAGAACGCCGCGCGCGCAGAAGAGGCCGACCAGCCGGAGGCCGCCCGATGATGGCGGCCCTGGTCGTCCTGACACCCTTCGTGGCGGCCGTGACCGGGCTCGCCGTCGGTCGCAACCGGTTGCTGGCGCAGCGGGTAGCCGTGATCGGCACCGGTATCGCGCTGGCGCTCTCGATCGGCATGGGAGTCGTGGTCTGGGTCGGCGGGCCGTCGGTCGACGAGTGGGGGACGGTTCCCACCGGCTGGATCCCGGTAACCATCGCCACGCGCGAAGACGGGCTCGGCGCGACCCTCGCGATCATGGTCACCGCCGTCGCGCTGTCCGTCCAGATCTACTCGACCGCCTACATGCACCGGGACCCCCGCTACGGGTCGTTCGCCGCCCTGATCTCGTTGTTCACCGCCGGGATGCTGCTCGTGGTGCTGGCCGACGACCTCATCGTGCTGCTCGTCGGCTGGGAGGTCATGGGCATCTGCTCGGCCCTGCTGATCGGCCACCACTGGGAGCGCGAGGAGGCGAGGTCTGCCTCGGTCAAGGCGTTCGTCGTCACCCGTCTCGGCGACGTCGGGCTGCTCGCCGGCATCATCGTCCTGGCCGACCTCACCGGCTCGTTCCGCATCTCGACGCTCCAGGAGTCCGCGACCGCGTCGACCACGCTGACGGTCGGGCTGGTCCTGATGCTGTGCGGTGTCGTCGGCAAGTCGGCACAGGTTCCGCTGCACGTCTGGCTGCCGGACGCGATGGCCGGTCCGACACCGGTGTCGGCGCTGATCCACGCGGCGACGATGGTGGCCGCCGGCGTCTTCCTGGTGGCCCGCCTCCACTCCGTGTACCTGCTCTCGCCGGTCGCCCTCGCCGTTCTCGCGGTGGTCGCGGCCACCACGATGGTGCTGGCAGCGCTCGCCGCGCTGGCCCAGGACGACTACAAGCGGGTCCTCGCCTGGTCCACCTCCAGCCAACTGGCATATATGCTCGGCGCGCTGGCCGTGGGCGGCTATTCGGCCGGCCTGTTCCACCTGCTGGGTCACGCGGCGTTCAAGGCGCTGCTGTTCCTGGCCGCCGGCGCGATCGCCCATGCCATCGGTACGACGATGCTCTCGGGGATGGGTGGCCTGCGGCGTCACATGCCCATGACCTATCTGGTCAGCACGATCGGCCTCGCGGCGCTGGTCGGCCTGCCGCCGCTGGTCGGGTTCTTCTCCAAGGAGTCGGTCCTGGGCGCCGCCGAGGAGGCCGCCCTGCACGGCGGGCCGTTGCCTGCATGGTCGGCCTGGCTCGTCCTGCTTGCCGGGCTGGTGACCGTCCTGCTGACGGCGGCGTACGCGACGCGGGCCTGGCTGCTCGCCTTCCGCGGTCCGCCACGGTGGGAAGGCGTTGCGCACGACCCTCCACCGGCGATGCGGACCCCACTGGTGGCGCTGGCCGTGCCCACTGTCGTGCTGGGCGTGCTCGCCTTCACGCCGTCGCTGGTCTCGGGGATGCTCGACCCCGGCGACCAGGTCGCAGGGCAGCCCGAGGGCGTCTCGGTGCACCTGGTGACGGCCGTGGTATCGCTGGCGCTGGTCGGGGTCGGCGCGCTCGCCACCTTCGCCGAATGGCGGCGGGTGCGACAACTTGACCCGGCCGCCGGCCTGGGCCGGGCCCGCCCGCTGCTCGCCGACGGTTTCGGCGTCGACCGGCTCTACGACCGCATCGTCGTACGGCCCTTCCTTGCTCTCAGCCGTGCCGTCATCGCGAGCGACCGCGATGTGATCCACGCCTATGTTCGGGGGGCCGGTCGGTCGGCCAGGGCACTGGGTGCCGTGCCCCATGCCGCCCAGGCGGGTCTGGTCCAGGGATACGTCACGGCCATTCTGGCGTTCGTCGTCATCCTCGCCGCCGCCGGCGCGGGGGCGGTGCTGCTGTGACCGGCCAGGTGCTGCTCCACGTCGCGCTCGCCGCTCCGCTGATCGGGTGCCTGGGACTGGTGGCGGCCGGGCGCCGGGTCCGTGACCGCCGCTCGCCGGCCGTCGGCGTCGTGGCCTCGGGCGTCGCGTTGGTCGCCCTGGTGGCGGCCGCACTCGTGGTGGACCGCGACGACACCGGTCGCGCCCAGCTCGTCACCGACGTCGCCTGGGCACCGGCGCTCGACCTCCGGTGGCACCTGGGGGTCGACGGCCTCTCGCTCCCCTTTGCATTGCTCACAGCGGTTCTGGTGTTCTGCTGCAGCCTCTACACCGTGCGGGTACGGCCGGAGGCCGGCCGCTTGCGGGCATTCGTCGCCGTCGTCCTCCTGCTCGAGGTCGGGATGATCGGCACCTTCCTGGCACTCGACCTTCTGCTGTTCTTCCTGTTCTTCGAGGTCGTCCTGGTGCCGATGTGGTTCCTCATCGCCTGGTGGGGGGATCCGCACGACCGCGCTGGCCGGACATCGGCGGCGACGACGTTCATCCTCTACACCCTGCTCGGCTCGGCACTGATGCTCGTCGGCTTCCTGGTCGTCCACGCGCATACCGGGACCTTCGACATGGTCGAGCTCGCGGCGCGTGGCGGGGCGGGCATCTCGGAAGGGGCGCAGATCGTCGCGGCCGTGGCGATCGTCGGCGGCCTGGCGGTCAAGGTGCCGGTCTGGCCATTGCACACGTGGCTGCCCGACGCACATGCGAAAGCCCCCACGGTTGGTTCGGTGCTGCTGGCCGCGGTGCTGCTCAAGATGGGGTCGTACGGGCTCGTGCGGATCGCGGTGCCGGCCGTTCCCGACGGCGTCGCCCGGCTCGCACCGGTCCTGGGTGGCCTGGCTGTCGTGGGCATCGTCTACGGCGCGCTGGCCTGCCTCGCGCAGCGCGACCTCAAGCGGCTGGTCGCCTACTCCAGCGTGGGCCACATGGGATTCGTCGTACTCGGCATCGCGACGCTGACCCCTGCGGGCCTGAACGGCTCGGTCTACGCCGGCATCGCGCACGGCGTCATCACCGGCCTGCTGTTCGTCCTCGCCGGCGCGATCAAGGACCGGCACGGGACCAGCGACTTCGACGATCTCGGGGGCGGACTCTACGCGCGCCTGCCGCGACTGGGAGCCCTGCTGACCTTCGCAGCCATCGCCTCCCTGGGGCTGCCCGGACTGGCCGGGTTCTGGGGCGAGTTGCTGTCGCTGATCGGCGCGTTCCGTCCCTCCGATCTGCTCGACCGGCCGTACTTCCTCGTCCTGCTGGTGATCGCCCTGGTCGGGCTGGTACTCACCGCGTGGTACCTGCTTGTCGTCGTACGCCGGGTCTGCCAGGGCGACGACGTCATCGGCGGACGGTTGCCCGTGCTCGGTGACGTGACCAGGCACGAGGTCGCGTCCTGGGGACCGCTGGTCGCCCTGACCCTCGTGCTCGGCCTCTGGCCCGGGCTCCTGCTCACCGTGGTCGATCCCGCGGTAGCGGCCCTGCTGTCGGCAGGTGGTGGCTCGTGACCGGTGGCATGGCACAGGGCGTCGACTGGGCGGCCGTCGCCCCGGTGGTGCTGGTGGCTGCGACGGCCTTGGCGGTCCTCGTTGCCGATCTCTGGCTGCCCAGGCGGGCCGCCGGCGTACTGACGGCGATCTCCGTTGGGGGCACGGTGGCCGCCCTCGTCGCCGTCGGACTGTTGTGGGGAGACGTCCGGGCGACGTTTTGCGTCGACAGCGGCTCGGGAGCGCTCTCGTCCTGTTCGTACGTGGTGAACCCGCTCACGCTGGTCTTCCAGGCGATCGTGCTCGCCGGCACCCTCGTCGTCCTCCTACTGGCGCACAGCGAGATTTCCGCCGCCCCGGACCGGCGGCCGCTGCCTGGCGGCGAGACCGGCTTCCTGGTGCTCGCGTCCGCGACCGGCGCACTTGTGCTGGCAGCGGGTCGCGACCTGGCGACGATCGTGGTGGCACTCGAGGTGCTGTCCCTGCCCGCCTTCGCGCTGGTCGGACTGCGTCGCCGCGACCCGCGAGGGACCGAGGCCGCCCTGACGTTCTTCCTGGTGTCGGTCGTGTCCGTCGCCGTCATGCTCTATGGCATCAGCCTCGTGTACGGCGCGACCGGCTCGCTGCACCTGGACCGGATCGCCGCGGCGCTCGCCGATCCGGCCGGGCGCACGTCGGTGGCGACGGCGGGAGTGGTGCTCACCCTGGTCGGGCTGGTGTTCAAGGTGGGGGCGGTCCCGTTCCACTTCTGGGTGCCCGACACCTACGCCGGCGCCCCGGTGGTCGTTGCCGCGTACCTGTCGGTGGTGTCGAAGGCTGCCGGCCTGGTCGGCATCGTCGTGGTGGTCAGTCAGGGATTCCCGGCGTACGCCGACGTGTGGGCGCCTGCCATCGCGGTGATCGCGGTAGCCACCATGACACTGGGCAACCTGGCGGCGCTGCGACAGAGCCGTGCCGTCCGGCTGCTCGCCTGGTCCTCGGTCGCCCAATCCGGCTACATGCTCGTGCCGCTCGGAGTCGCCACGAGCGGCGTGACCGGTGGCCGCTTCGGCGAGGCCCTCTCCGCCGTGGTCGCCTACGTGTGCGTCTATGCCGTGGTCAATCTCGCGGCCTTCGGCGTCGTCGCGATCGTGTCGCGACACCGCCCGGCCGGCCTGATCGAGGACTACCGGGGGCTCGCGTACACCGAGCCGGCGAGTGCGCTGGCGCTCGGCTTCGGCCTGCTGGCCCTCGCCGGCCTGCCGCCGGGGGTGGCCGGGTTGTGGGCGAAAGTCGTCGTGATCGACTCGGCCGTGTCCGGCGGAGCGGGCTGGCTCGCCGTCGCCGTCGCGGTCAACACGGTGATCGGACTGGCCTACTACCTGCGGTGGACCGCTGTGCTCTTCGCCCGTCCGCTGGCCGGGCGCGAGGTGGTGTCGTACGACGTGCCGGCCGCTTCGGGCGTCGCTGTTGGCCTCGCCCTGGCCGTCGGAGTTGCGTTCTCGGTGCTGCCGCAAGTGGTGCTCGGACTGGCCGACGTCAGCGCGGGCCTGCTCGGCTGAGGCGTACGGCGGACAGCCGCAGTACGTCCCTCGGCCCGGGAACGCGCCGGATCGGCGGTACGTTTCTCAGGGTGCGGGCGGCCGTGACGACGCCCCGGCCCGCCCGCTTGACCGTCACGAGAGGCACACGTGCACCGCAACGGACTGAGGACCGCCGCACTACTCGGCCTGCTGTCCGCGCTGATCCTGTTCGTCGGCTCGCTGTTCGGGAAGACCGGCCTCTGGATCGCGCTGGCGGTCGCACTCGCGACCAACGGTTACGCGTACTTCAACAGCGACGCGATCGCGCTCCGGTCGATGCGTGCCTACGCGGTCGGCGAGGCGCAACAGCCGGTCATGTACCGGATCGTCCGCGAGCTGTCGACCGCAGCGCGGCAGCCGATGCCGCGCCTCTACGTGAGCCCGACCCAGGCGCCGAACGCCTTCGCGACCGGGCGCAACCCCGGCAACGCCGCCGTGTGCTGCACCGAGGGGATCCTGTCGATCCTGTCCGAGCGAGAACTGCGGGCCGTCCTGGGACACGAGCTTGCCCACGTCTACAACCGCGACATCCTCACCTCCTCGGTTGCCGGCGCACTTGCCAGCGTCGTCATGTTCCTGGCGAGCTTCGCCTTCATCCTGCGCGGTGACGACGACAGCGGTCCGGGGGTGGTCGGTGCGCTGCTGCTGATGGTGCTCGGACCGATCGCGGCTTCGGTGATCCAGTTGGCGATCAGCCGCTCGCGCGAGTTCGAGGCCGACGCGGACGGCGCCCGGCTGACCGGCGACCCGCTCGCCCTGGCAAGCGCGTTGCGCAAGCTCGATATGGGTACGCGCCAACTACCCCTCCCACCCGAGCGCGACCTGGTGACGACGAGCCATCTGATGATCGCCAACCCGTTCCGGCCCGAGGGCCTGGCCAAGTTGTTCGCCTCGCACCCGCCGATGGCCGAGCGCATCGCCCGCCTCGAGGCGCTGGCCGGCTACCGCCGCTGAGCGGCAGGCAGACATCGGGCTCCGGACTTGTCAGGCCGGACAACTCGCTGACCAGCGGGAACGCGGCCCCGCCACCTGACAAGACGCGCTGGACCCGCCCCTCAGCGGTAGTTGACGAACTGAAGGGCAAAATCGAACTCCTGCTGCCTGAGCAGGGCGATCACGGCTTGCAGGTCGTCGCGCTTCTTCGACGAGACCCGGACCTCCTCACCCTGGACCTGCGACCTGACGCCCTTGGGAGCCTCGTCACGGATCACCTTGGATACCTTCTTCGCCTGCTCCTGGGTGAGCCCGTTCTGCAGGGTGGCGCCGATCTTGTAGAGCTTGCCGGAGGCTCGCGGCTCGCCTGTGTCGAGTGCCTTCAGTGAGACACCGCGCTTGACGAGCTTGTCCTTGAACACGTCGAGCACGGCTTTCACGCGGTCTTCGGCCGACGCCTCCATCTCGACCCCGTAGTCGCCGGCCCAGCGGATGGCCGCCTCTGTGCCGCGGAAGTCGAAGCGCTGCCCGATCTCCTTGGCCGCCTGGTTGAGCGCATTGTCCACCTCCTGCCGGTCGACCTTGCTCACGACGTCGAACGAGGACTCGCCCGCCATCTGCTACTCCCTCCGTCACTGCACCTCTGGGCCCGTTGTCGCTCCGGCCTGTTCTGCCCGGCCGGCTCGGCCTCATGTATCCTCTCAGCCGGTCAGGCTTTCGCCCGACACACCAGGCAGGTTGCCCGAGTGGCCAAAGGGAGCGGACTGTAAATCCGTCGGCTTCGCCTACGTTGGTTCGAATCCAACACCTGCCACCAGCCGACACACCCCGCTGGCCTGCCCAAACGCCGGCTAGCCAATTGGAGGCCGTCTGTAGGCCCTGCAGCCAGCAACACCGAGGCGTAGTGGTGGCGGTTTCCTTGACAGGGCCCTTGGGCCGCAGCAGGATGGCGGGTCGACCTTGGCTCGGGGGATTGGAGTTGTGTCAGGTGAGGGCGTGACGGAGGCCAGGCACGCACAGCGCCGACGAAGGTACGCGGCGCCCGAACCTGACCGCCGGCGGCCTCGGACCGTCAGCACGTTCTCCGCCCTGGCCGTGATCATAGCGACGCTCTCGGTGATGCTCACGGGTTCCGCCGCCCACATCTCCGATCCGAGCGGGGCTGTCTCCTTCGGCAACGGCACGCACATGGTCGCGTGCGCCGGTCGAGAGATGGTGGTGACCGGTGGTGGCGCATCCGACATCGATGTGCTCTGTGAATATGGCGTCCGCCGGATGGGAGCTGCCCAGACGTTCGTCGCGGCCGAGACTGGGAAGGCAAGCACGGCCCTACCGGCGGGGACGACGTCAGGGACGCTCCTGATCTCCTCCGTGCACACGTCGGCGTCGTCCACGGTGTCGATGAAGGGCTGGACGAAGGCGTACGACTCCGTGAACTCCACCCGAGGCCTGCGGCTGGCGACGTGGTGGCGCGTGGCTGTCCCGGGTGAGGCAGCGCCGGTGGCGACGCTCAGTGCGCCGGCCAGGGTCTCCATGATGACCCTCGCGTTCACGGGTATCGACCCGCAGGCGCCGCTGCTGTCGGCGGCGACGGCGACAGGACTCACCGCACCCGCCGGTCCAGGGGTCGACGGCGGGGTCTGGCTGCACAGCCTCGGTGCGCAGCGACGACCGCGCGTGACGCCACCTGACGGTGCGACGGGCGTCGGCACCTTGACCAACGGAAACATGAAGACCGCACAGGCCGTCAGCACGTCGGAGTCGGGCGTCACCCCGCCATCGACCTGGAGTGGCAGGCGCGTGCGGGCCGCAGTAGCCGGGCTGCTGTCCGTTGGGCCAGCCCCCGAGGCCACCATTCCGCCTGGTGCGACTGCGGTCGCCGCCGGCGAGCGCATGGACGTCTCGTGTGCCCCGCTGGCTCTCGAGTATGAGGCTGTGAGCGCCACCGTGGTCAGCGTGACGTGCACGGAGGAGGAGTCAGCCAGCCCGACCGCGACGTCCAGCCCGACAGCAACCCCGACAAGGACCCGGACAACGACCCCGACGCCTGCATCGCCGGCCGGTACGCCGACACCATCCGCATCGCCATCCTCGCCTTCGCCTCCGCCGCCTCCGCCGCCGTCGGGGACCTGCACCGACGGGATCACCATTTCCGAGGGCGCCGGTCGGTCGTTCTCTGACGGGTCCGGTGGGGAGTACTACGTCCATAACAACAACTGGAACGACACGGCGGGCGGCAACTCCGTGATCACCGCCTGCGACTACAACTCCTGGTCCCTAGTCTCGGACATCCCGGACCACTCCGACCTGTCGGTGCAGACCTACCCGAACGTGCACCGGGACTACAACGACATCCCGCTGTCGCAGATCACCTCGGCGCGGTTCGGGGCCACCGGCCCGCACTGCGCCGGGTGCATCTGGAACATCGCCTTCGACATCTGGATCGGCGACGGGTTCTCACACGAACTGATGATCTGGACCGAGAACTGGAACCAGCGTCCGGCCGGGAACGTCGTCGGCACCACGACCATCGGTGGCCAGCAGTACCAGGTGTGGCGGTCCGGCTCCGGCGACGGCGGCATCATCACCTACCTGTCGGTGACCCCGCAGACCTCGGGCACCATGCCGCTGGCCTTGTTCTTCGCCGACGTGCGGGCGCGCGGCTGGACCCCAACCACGACCTGGCAGGTGGACTACGGGGTGGAGGTCGTGGACACCAACGGCAAGCCGGAGCGGTTCGACTTCACCGACTTCTCGATCACCGACTAGGTGTGCGCTTCCCGGAACGTGACCGTGCCGTCGGGGTAGACCGGCGGCAGCCGCCTGCCGATCTCCTCCCAGCCGTAGCGCTCGGCCTCGGCGTAGGCCTCGTCCAAGTTCGGCCCTGCTGACCTGGCCCGCGATGACCGCCTGGACGATGCGCTCGCAGTCACGACCGGATCGGCAGCGACTCCCGGGCGGCGTGCCGGTGGCGGCGCCAGAGGGCATATGCACCAGCCCACGAGACGGCGACGACACCGGCGCACACCGCCTGGACGAGGCCCGCGTAGCGCTCGGGGTAGAGCACGCCCTCGACGTAGCGGTCGATAAAGCCCTTGGTAACCCCGGCCTCGCCGGCCTGTTGCCGCGACCATCCCTCGGCCCACGTCAGCGGACAGTCGACCCGCTCGGCGACGATCGCCAGACCCCAGCCGGCGGCGAGAAGGTGCGGCCAGATGGCGCGGGGCCAGCGCCAGGCCAGGAAGCCGCCGAGGACGACGTAGACGACGAACGCGAAGTGCAGCCCGAGGATGACCGTCGTCAGCACCTGGTACAGCATCGCGTCACCTCCGGCACTCCCGTTGTGGGCCCGAACGGATTTTCTCGCCGGTCCGTGCGGTTGGTACCCTCGTCTGCGGCTCGGCCCCAATAGCTCAGTCGGCAGAGCGTCTCCATGGTAAGGAGAAGGTCTACGGTTCGATTCCGTATTGGGGCTCT
>JBOGDU010000189.1:0-5722 GCA_050743145.1 Jiangellaceae bacterium
GCCCGGCCGCGGTACCGGCCGCGATGACGGCAGTCGCAGCCGGCGCTGCGAGGTAGCGCGGGCTCGCGGTGTCCGGATGCCATCGGACGACCTCCCGCCGCCTCTGCCCGGTCCGGAAGAACTGCCGAGCCAGCGCCCACAGATCGGGGCGGGGTCGATATGCGACGACGAGATCGGGCGTGAACCACACGGTCTCGCCAGCCTGGCGGATCCGGTGGTTGAGCTCCCAGTCCTGGGCGCGTACGAAGTGCTCGTCGTACCCGCCGAGCCGCGCGAGAACATCGCGGCGGAAGACGCCCAGGTAAACCGTGTCCGCGGGCCCGGCCTTGCCACCCAGGTGAAAGCGGGCGCCGCCGATGCCGAGCGGCGACGTCATCGCGCGGGCGACAGCACGTTCGAAGTCCGTCTCCCCCTCGGCCCGCATGATCCCGCCGACGTTGGCGGCGCCGGTTTCCCGCAGTTCCTCGACGGCGCGGCGGATGTACCCGGGCGGGAGCAGTCCGTGCCCGTCCACCCGGACCACGATCCCGTACCGGGCTGCCGCGATCGCGGCGTTCAGCCCGTTGGCCGTGCGTCCGGCCGGGTTGTCGACGACCCGCACCTGCCGGTCTCGGACAGCAAGGTCGGCGGCGATCCCGGCGGTTCGGTCACGGGACGGGCCGACGGCCAGGATGACCTCGATCTCACCGGGATAGTCCTGGCCCACCACGCGAGCGACCGCGTCGGAGAGGTGCCGCTCCTCGTCGCGGACCGGCATGATCACGGAGACCGGAGGCCAGTCCCGGGGCTCGCGGGCTTCCATAACGGCGAGCACCCTACCCTGGCGTCGCCATGCCCTCGGTGCAGGTTCGACGCCATCGAGGAAGCGTCACTCGTACGAGCAGACCGAAGCGAGGTCGGTCGTGGGCGGCGCCTCCCCGTCCGCCGCGGCCTCGTCGGCGAGCGGCGAAGGCGACCGTGACGGTGACGGTTCGGCGGCGGCGGCGGTCGCCATCTCGGAGTGCCCGGCAGGCTCCGCGCCGGCCGTCTGCGACGCGACGGCGTCGTCGACGAGCTGGACGATGGCGTCGACGTCGGGTTCGGCTGGATCGACGAGCGGCGGGACGAGCTGGAGCGTCGTCACCGGCAGATCCCTGGCCTTCCACGCCATCTCGACGAGGTCCGGTAGCTGGCCCTGCGGAATATCGGTCGTCACGATCGACGTGGACGCCTCGGCCAGAGCGGTGAAGTTCTGCAGCACCGTTCTCGGATCCACCTCATGCAGGATCGCGCCGAGCACACATCGCTGGCGCGCCATGCGTGCGTAGTCGGAGGACCCGGTCCGCGAGCGGGCGTACCAGAGGGTCTCGTAGCCATCGAGCTGGTGCAGGCCCACCTCGAGAACCTGACCGCTGCCGCCGATCGGAACCTCCTCGATGACCCGGATGGTCACGCCGCCGAGAGCATCGACCAGGTCGCGGAAGCCGTCCAGGTCGATGGCGACGAAGTAGTGGACCGGCAGCCCGAGGGTGCCCTCCACCGCCTGCTCGACCGCGGTCACGCCGGGTCCGGCCGGCCCGGGGAACAGGTCTGGATTCGTCTCGCCGAAGGTCCAGGTGGCGTTGAGCATCCACTCCGTACGATCGCCCGGGCCGGCGAAGCCGTCGGGGAACCGGTCGGCTGCCGGCGACCCGTCCGGGAAACGGGCCCTCTCCAGGTTGCGCGGCAGGCTCACCAGAGCCGGTCGGCCCGAGCGGACGTCGATCGAGACGAGGTTGATGCTGTCCGGGCGCACGCCGACCCGACCCTTCCCGGCGTCGGCACCGAGCAAAAGGATGTTGAGCCGGCCGTCGCTGGCCGCCGCCGCCTCACCGGACGGGAACATGGCGACGACCGCGTCATGTGCGGCCGACGCATAGCGGACGGCCATGAACAGCGGAGTCGCGACGAGCGCACAGAGTGCAAGCGTCGTTCCCACCATGACCAGGCGGTGCGTTCGCTTCAACCCGGGTGGGTGACCCAGTCGCCAGGCATCTACGACAAGAGCGATCCACCCGATCCCGACGACGAGGAGGAGCAGCTTGAACAAGGTGAGCAGCCAGGGCCGGACCGCCAAGCCCGCCAGGGCATCGACGGGAACGAGCCACAGCGCCAGCCCGCCCACGACGACCAGCCCCGCCCATACCTGGAGCACGACCTTGCCGAGCGGCCGGTTGCCGGCGACGACCTGGGCACTTCCCGGCGCCACCACGGAGAGGCCGACCAGCGTCAGCGAGCGCCGGAAACGAGCGGCTTCGGCGCGCTTCTCGCGCACCGAAGGCTCAAGGTTCTGCCACGACCGGGGCGCGCTGCGCTGCGCCGTCGCGGTCGAGACCATCGGCTCCCCAGGGTCGTCGGTCCACCAGTGCGGATCCGGTGTCGCCAGTATCGCCGTGGCCAAACCGACAGCCAGGGCGGCACGCCGAATGCCACAGGATTCACACCAACCACTTTCGTGTCGATGCAGCCCGTGCCCGACCTCACTCCTTGTCCTCGCCGCGCGACTGGAGGATCGCAGCCCGTCGGGCCAGCCGGTGGGTGCGCCGGATCTCGGCCTCGGCGAAACGCCGCCTGTCTTCTTCCGTCTCGGGCAGGACCGGCGGGACTGTGCGGGGACGTCCGTCGGCGTCGAGCGCCACGAACACCAGATACGCCGTTGCCACCCGCTTGGCAGTCGAGACCTCGTTCCACGGCTCGGCGAGCACACGAACGCCGACCTCCAACGAGGTCCGGCCGGTCCAGTTGACCCGCCCGTGCGCGTGGACCAGGTCACCTATCTGCACCGGCTCGAGAAATGCCATCTCGTCCATCGAGGCGGTGACGGCTGGTCCGCCGGTATGGCGCTGCGCCACGGCGCCGGCCACATCATCGACGAGCTTCATGATCACGCCGCCGTGCACGGTTCCGAGCAGGTTCGTGTCCAGCGTCGTCATGATCCGCGACAGAGTCGTCTCGGCGGCCGAGGTCGGCCTGCCGGGCGCGCTCTGCTCATCTTTCACGGGCAGCGACGGTACTCGGGCTCAGGGAACGTCGCGTTCGGCTGAGACGGGCTCATCCGGCACCGGATCGGCTCCACGACGCCCCAGCAGCCGGGTCGCCGACAGCGCCGCCACGCCGGCGGCGAGCACGTCCGCGACGGTGAAGAGCATTCTGGAGACAACGGCGATGCCCAGTGCCTCACCCTCCGTCATGACGCCGGCGAGGGCGGCGACGATCAGACCCTCGCGGACACCAGCGCCGGACGGTGCCACGAAGAACAACGCGCCGGCCGACAGCGCGAGCGCGAAGCCGCCGAGCGAGCGGACGAAGCCCTCCCACCCGGGCGCACCCAGAGCGTTCGCCAACAGCCACATGTGCGCGCCGTAGCACACCCACGTCACCAGGAACCACCCGAACGCGGTGCCGACGCCGCGCCATGTGAACCGACGCGGCAACGGCGGCTTGCGGAGGAGCCTGAGGATGAGGTTGACCAGCGCTGTGAGGACGCGGGGATGCGTGCACGCGAGCGCGACGGGCAGGATCGCGATGAGCGTCCAACCGACGGGCGAGTCGAGGGAGGCAAGGACAGGCAGGCCCACCAGCCCGATCGTCAGCGCGCTCGAAACGCTGAGCCCGACCCAGGCCAGCGACGTGGTGAAGGCGCGGGCGCGAGGCACTCCCGCACCGCGGGCAAGCTCCATCTGGAGCACGACCGACCAGAAGCTGCCGGGGAGGTACTTGCCCAGCTGGCCGACGAGGAAGATCCGGGCGGCGGTCCACGGTGGCAGCAGATGCCCTTCCTCGGCGAGTAGCGCCCGCCAGGCGAGAACCGCCGCGACCATGCCGGCCACGACCGCGACGAACGCCAGCAGCACGCTGGGCCAGGAGAGCGTCCTCAACGCATGACGTACGTCGTCCCACTCCGAGACGACCGCATAGGCGATCGCGGCGACGATGAGGAGCGCGACAGCCACCCGAGCCAGCTGCACGAGACGGGACATCGTCGTTCGCCGAGCAGCCGGAGCCGCCCGTGACTCGGTCATCGAGACGTCGTTATACACGTGCAGCTCCGCGCCGCGTCCGGTCCCGCGCATCGGCGAGGTCGCGCATGCGTTCGAGCACCTCCAGGTGCTGGCCGACGACGGTGTCGATGCTGAAGTGCTCGTGCACCAGCTCGGCTGCCGCCGCACCGATCCGGCGGCCGGACGCTGGATCGGCGATCAGATCGAGCAGGGCACGGGCGATGGCCACCTGGTCCTCCCGGCGGACCAGGACGATGTTGTCTCCGTTGTCCATGTCGATGCCAGGAAAGTTGTCCGAACGCACGGCTGCAATGACCGGCACGCCGGCTGCCATGGATTCGAGGCTGGCCGTGCCCAGGCCGTAGCCCTGCAGATCGTGTGCCTCGACCGAGGCGGCCGCAAGGTAGTCGCGAATCTCGTCCTTCGGCACCGCGCCGACGACCAGGACGGCGTGGTCGATCCCGAGCTCGCGGGCACGCTTGAGGAACACGTCGTAGTACACCGTTCCGACGACCACCAGCTTGACCCGCGGGTTCTCCGCGAGCACAGCGGGCAACGCCTCGACCAGCGCGACCCGGTCGCGCAGGGGGATGACGTGGCCGACCGAGAGGATGACCGGCGCGTCGCCGAGGTCGTGGCGCGCTCGCACGGCCACGCCGTCGCCGCCGGTAGCCCGAGACGGGTCCACGCCCACGGGGATGTAGTCCAGCCCGCTGTATGCCCCTCGGTACCGAGCCTTGACGTACTCGTCCATCTGAACGTCCATGACGACCAGGCGCGGCTGGTGAGCCCACATCAAGGGTTTGACCATCGTCCGGTCCAGCACGCCGAACACGCCGTGGTAGTGCGCCTTGGGGTTCTCCAGCCTGGTGTGGATCGACAACAGCGCCGGAACCCTCCGCGAGCGCGCCCACAGCCCCGACATCCAGGTGAGGTCGAAGAACTGGCCGTGTTGGTGCACCACATCTGGACCGAACTCGTCCAGCAGGGCGTAGACCCGTCGCCTGGCGCCAGGCCGCATCGTGAAGGCGATGTCGAAACTCACCGACAGCCGCGTCTGCGGGATCATCGCGGCCGGGAGGCGGACGATGCGCACTCCATCGCAGACCTCGTCGGCCGGCGCGTCGCCATAGGCGGCCGTGAGTACGAGGACCTCGTGGCCGGCCTTGGCATACCCGCGGGCCAGCGCGTCGGACAGATGGGCGCTGCCGCCGACCCGCGGCGGGAAGAAGTTGTTGACGACCGCGATGCGCATCAGCGCCCCGCCTCCTCCGGCGTCGCGTCGCTGCCGGGAAGCGGCTCGTACCGGACGGTCGCCTCCTGGACCACCACTCTGGCCACTGGGTTGGCCGGCACGCCCGCGACGACCGTGCCTGCCGGCACGTCTCGGGTGACGACGGCTCCCGCGGCGATCACCGAGCCGTCTCCGATCGTGACACCCATGTTCACGACAGCGTTGGCGCCCACGAAGACGTGGTCGCCGATCGTCGTCGGTGCCCGGTCGACGACGTCGTAGTGGCGTCCGGATACGCAGCGAGCAGCCGAGGAGTGGGTGTAGAGATGCGCGCCACTGCTGATGTCGCACCCCTGCCCGATCGTCAGGCCACCCGAGCCGTCGATCACAGTGAACGCCCCGATCCAGGTGCCCTCACCGATCCGAGGCTCGCCGATGATCCAAGCATGGGGGTTGTACGGGTTTGCTG
>JBOGDU010000190.1:0-29017 GCA_050743145.1 Jiangellaceae bacterium
GCGTAGAGCCGGTCGTCCCAGTCGCGGGCGAGCGCGGCCAGGAACTGCTGCGCCACCTGCATCGGCGCGGAGCGCAGCCGGTACCGCACCCGGCGCCGTTCCCCCGGTTCGGCAGTCACCAAGCCGACCTCGGCCAGCAGGCCCAGATGTTTGGCGATCGCTTGCCGAGTGATCGGTAGGCGATGGGCCAGGTCGGTCGCCGTGGCAGGACCGCCCGATGCCAGTTCGGCAAGGATGCTGCGCCGGGTGGGGTCGGCCAGGGCGACAAAGACCTGTTCGGCGATCGCCTCGCCGTCATGCGGCATCGAGGTAGTCCATCAGCTCGCCCAGTTCGTGCGCCCACCCCTGGGTGTTGCCATCGAATGCCTTGCCGTAGGCGTCCTCCGGCAACTGGGCGAAGCCGGTCTCGACCACGGTCAGCCGCGTGCCGACACCGACCGGCTCGAGCGTGAACTCGACGTAGGTACGGCGCGGATCGTCGTCGGGCAGACCGTAGATGTGCCAGGTGAAACCGAACACCGACGGCTCCTCGACCCGCTCGATCCGCATGTCGGCCTTGTCGCCGGTGGTCCACGTCATCTGGGCGGATCCCCCCGGGCGCAGGTCGATGGTCGCGTGGTTGCCGAACCAGGCGCCCAGCCCCTCGGCCGTGGTGATCGCCGCCCACACCTTGGCCGGCGGGTGAGCGATCTCCACGGTCCGCTCGATCCGATCCGGGAATCCCATGACAGCCTCCCACTGAGTAGCAACCCTTCAGTTGCTATTCAACGCTATTGCAATCCGTAGGTTGCGTCAAGTCAGGACCTTGCAGCACCTGCAGCCCGATCCACGGCGATCCACCCTCTGTCTCTATGAGTCACCGCTGCGCTCGCCAGCGCGTCCGGAACCCGCTCGGCGGCCGGAGTTCGATGGGACACCGCTTCGTGTTTCCACAGCACGAATTCCGGACTGTCGACGGGCGTGGGAATGGTCTAGGTTCGGTGCGAAGCGACTCCCCGACACAGGAGAGGTCCCCTGCCGTGGCCGACACGCCAACTCCTCCTGAGGGCGACGATCAGCAGCCCCAGATCGACACGTCTTTGCCCCACTCGGCCCGCATCTGGAACTACTGGCTGGGCGGCAAGGACAACTTCGCGATCGACCGCCAGGTGGGTGATCAAGTCCTCCTGATCTTCCCGGACATCGGTTACCTGGCTCGCTCGGTCCGTGCCTTCCTCGCCCGCGTGGTCACCTACCTCGCCGACGAGGCGGGGGTGCGGCAGTTCCTCGACATCGGCACCGGCTTGCCGACGAAGAACAACACACATGAGGTCGCACAGTCGATCGCGCCCGAGAGCCGCATCGTCTACGTCGACAACGATCCTCTCGTCCTGACCCACGCCCGGGCGCTGCTCACGAGCACCCCGCAGGGCGTGACCGACTACATCGATGCCGATGCGCGCGACACCGGCAAGGTCCTGCAAAGTGCGGCCAAGACGCTGGACTTCACGCAGCCCGTCGCCATCACGATGCTCGGTGTCCTGGGGCACATTCTCGACGATGACGAGGCCAACGCGATCGTGGACCAGTTGCTGGACGCCGTACCCTCCGGCAGCTATCTGGCGGTCACCGACCCCACCCACAGCGAGTCGATGGACGCGCTCCTACAGCAGTGGAACCAGTTCGGTGAACCCAAGATGACAGCCCGCGATCCCGAGCAGATCGCCCGATTCTTCGGTCATCTCGAGTTGGTGGATCCAGGCATGGTTCCGGTCTCGAAGTGGCGGCCCGATCTCGGCGACGTCAAGGTCAACGGCGACCCCCGCCCCGAGGCGGATCCGTTGGGTGCCGTGGGCCGCAAGCCCTGACCGACCGCCTCTCGCGCTCCGGTCATCTCCGCTGGCGAGCCCGCACCGCAGAGGCGCGGAAGCGGGCTCGCCAGCATCGCAAAGGGTCAGCAGCATCCGTCGACGCAGGCCTCCGGAGGGCAGTCCAGGTCGTCACAGCAGGCTCCGGACACCACCAGTTCGTCAGTCACACCGTTCACCTCCCTCCGCGCACCAGGTCCCGGGCAACGGATCGGGACAATCCGCGTCAGGCAGCCGGGACACCATGTCGACGAGTTCGGTCCGCAACGTCGTCAACCGGGTTAGTTCGGCGTCGATCTCGTCGATGCGACGGCGGAGGAGCTGTTCGGCCGGTTCGCACGGACACTCGCCCGTGTCCCGGACGCTCAGCAGATCCGAGATCTCCCTCAGCCGCAGCCCCAGACGCTGGCATCCCTGGATGAACCGCAGCCGGTCCACTGCGCTCTCGTCGTAGAGCCGGTAGCCGGCCGGACTGCGGGGCGGCGCGGGTAGCAGTCCCGATCGTTCGTAGTAGCGCACCGCATCGCCGCTGATGCCGACCTCCGCCGCGAGGGCAGCCACCGTCAGAACCGCGGTGCCGGGCTTGCGCTGTAGCTGCAGGCTCATGCTCCGACGTTAGACCTTGGAGTACGGTCCAAGGTCAAGGCCCCGCGATCGGACTCTGCGAACGTCGCGCCTCTGCCTCCGGGTGATTGATCTTGGGTCCGAAGGGTAGGCGTCACTCATGGGTGCAGACGCATCGAGGAGGCGCAAAGCATGTCTGTCACAGCATTCCAGGACCTTCCCCTTGCCGACCGTGACCGTGAGTGGGACGGAGACGCGGCCGAGACCAGGGTCCGGGCGTGGGCCAACGCGGAGAACGGGCCGAACGAGAAGTACCGCGACGCACACGTCTGGTACGACAGTGAGAAGAAGGACAACTTCACGGCGTACAAACTATTGATCGCCGACGTGGTGGGCGGCCACCTCAAGGCAATGCCGCGCGGAATCATGGCAGCAGCGGCCGTCATGCAGGGCTCCAGAGGAGGCGTCGACCTTCCTCGAAAGGACGTCGATCGGGTCAAGAGCCACTTGGCGAAGTACTACGCCAAGATGGACGACACCGCTCCATGGGACGAGGACTGACCGGCCGTCCCGGTTGACATCGCGCCGACCGCCGAGTGATCATGCCCGCCGGTGCGACGCTGCGGGGACGCGGCCATCTACCATCGCTTGGTGACTGTCGACGCGGTGATCTTCGACTGGGGTGGCACGCTCACGCCCTGGCATACCGTCGACCTGGCCGAGCAGTGGCGAGTCTACGCACGCGTCGTCGCACCCGATGACCTGGATGCGGTGGCGCTGGCGCTGTTCAGCGCCGACGAGCAGATGTGGGAGGCGGCCCGTCTCCACCAACGCTCGGCGACGTTCGCGGACGTCCTCACGGCGGCCGGTATCGGGTACGACGACGAGGCCGCTCGGGCGCTGCGCGACTTCTGGGAGCCGCACACCTTCACCGACCCGGATGTATCCGGCCTGTTCGCCGATCTCCGAGACCGTGGCATCCGGGTCGGCGTGCTCTCCAACACGATCTGGCCGCGGGCCTGGCACGAGGACGTCTTCGTCCGCGACGGTGTCCTCGATCTGGTCCACGGCGCCGTGTACACGTCCGAGATCGCCCACACGAAGCCGCATCCCGAGGCATTCCGTGCCGCCATGTCGGCGGTGGGTGTCGCTGATCCCGGCCGCTGCGTCTTCGTCGGCGACAGGCCGTACGACGACATCTCCGGCGCACACGCCGTGGGCATGCGGGCTGTCTTCGTGCCGCATTCGGAGATTCCGGCCAGCCAGCAGATGCCGGTGGACGTGTCGCCGGATGCCGTCGTGGACCGGCTCTCCGACCTCGTCTCCCACGTCGACATCTGGCTGGGCGCCGGGTGAGCCGCTGGCAGGAGTGGCACGTCGACTACGACGACCCCCGCTCGACGCTCGCGCGCCGGCTACACGTGGTCCGGAAGTTGCTGGGCCGCGCCCTGGACACGACGCCACCCGGCCCGGTGCAGTTGCTGAGCTTGTGCGCCGGGCAGGCGCGCGACGTGCTCGGTGTGGTGCCGAACCACCCGCGCCGCGACGACGTCCGCGGGCGGCTGGTCGAGCTCGACCCGGCCAACGCGGCCGTGGCTCGGGACGGGCTTCAGGATGCCGGTCTCGACGAGATCGACGTGGTTGTTGCCGACGCCGGGACGACGGACAGCGCCTGCGGAGTGGTACCGGCTGACGTCGTCCTGCTCTGCGGGATCTTCGGCAACATCGCCGAATCCGATATCGAGCGCACGATCCGGGCGGCTCCCATGCTCTGCGCAGGCGGTGCGACGGTCCTGTGGACGCGTCATCGGCGACAGCCCGACCTCATCGCCTCGATCGTGGACTGGTTCGCAGCGGCAGGATTCGTCGAGGTCGAGGTGGTAAAGCTGGCCGCGAGCCTGTCGACGGTGGGCTCCCACCGGCTCGCGGTACCGCCGCAGGCCTTCGAGCCCGGAAGGCGCCTGTTCTCGTTCATTCGCTGACGAACGAGACGGCCGAAAGGCCATGATTTTCTCCGTGACCATATCGACGAACGACTTCTCGGACCTCCGCGCGCTCTACATCAACTGCACGCTCAAGCGTTCACCCGAGATCTCGAACACGGCCGGACTGATGGGCATCAGCACCGCGATCATGCGCAGGCACGGCGTCCACGTCGACGAGGTCCGTGCCGTCGATCACGATCTTGCCCCGGGCGTGCAGCCGGACATGACCGAGTTCGGCTTCGATCACGACGACTGGCCCCGCATCTACCAGACCGTGCGAGACGCCGACATCCTGGTGATCGCCACACCGATCTGGCTCGGCGACAAGTCCAGCATGTGCACTCGGGTGATCGAGCGGTTGTACGCCAACTCCGGTGAGCTCAACGACGCCGGCCAGTACGCCTACTACGGCATGGTCGGCGGTGTGATCGTCACCGGCAACGAGGACGGCATCAAGCACGTCGCGATGAACGTCCTCTACTCCCTGCAGCACCTCGGCTGCGTCATCCCACCGCAAGCCGACGCGGGCTGGATCGGCGAGGCCGGGCCGGGACCGTCGTACCTCGACGAGGGATCGGGTGGGCCGGAGAACGAGTTCACCCAGCGCAACACCGTGTTCATGACGTGGAACCTGATGCACCTCGCGAGGATGATCAAGCTCGCCGGCGGCATCCCTGCACACGGCAACTCGCGTGCCGCGTGGGACGACGGTGCGCGCTTCGACCACCCGAACGTCGACGACTACGGCGGCTGATCTCGGCCCGACCGAACCAGCCGCACGGAACCCTCCTTGCGCAGACTGGACGAAACTCGCGCGACACGCCGGGCGTGTCGGCTCCAGTTGCGTCCAGTCTGTGGCGCGGGATGCCCGATGGGTTCCGGCGTGGCGCTTGCGTGAAGTTACCCACGAGTAGCATGATGGAGTTACTGGTGAGTAGCATGCAGCCGAGGACCAGCGGCCGGAGGGACGCGATGGGCCACTACAAGTCCAACCTCCGCGACATCGAGTTCACCCTCTTCGAGGTGCTCGGACGCGGCGACGTGCTCGGTCACGGTCGGTACGCCGACGTCGACGTCGCGACCGCCCGCAGCATCCTGGCCGAGGTCGACCGGCTGGCCCGTGACGAACTGTCCGAGTCGTACGCCGAGGCCGACCGCAACCCGCCCGACTTCGACCCGAAGACCGGCACCGTCACCCTGCCCGAATCGTTCAAGAAGACCTTCCGGGCACTCATGGACGCAGAGTTCTACCGCTTCGCCCTGCCGCCCGAGCTCGGCGGCCGGCCCGTGCCGCCCTCGCTCTACTGGGCCGGTGCCGAGCTGATCCTGGGTGCCAACGCCGCGATGTGGATGTATGCGACGGGCCCGTCGTTCGCCGCCACCATCTGGCGCAACGGCACCGGAGCCCAGAAGCGGATCGCCGAAATCATGCTCGAGCGCGGGTGGGCAGCGACGATGGTTCTCACCGAACCGGATGCGGGCTCCGATGTCGGTGCGGGGCGCACCAAGGCGTTCCCGAACGACGACGGCACCTGGCGCATCGAAGGGGTCAAAAGCTTCATCACCTCGGGCGAGCACGACCTGACAGAGAACATCGTCCACCTCGTGCTCGCGCGCCCGATCGGTATCGAGGGCGCGGGGGGCCCCGGCACCAAGGGTTTGTCGCTGTTCATCGTCCCCAAGCACCGATTCGACCTCGAGACCGGCGAGCTGCTCGGACGCAACGGCGTCTACGCGACCACCGTCGAGAAGAAGATGGGCCTCAAGGCGTCGGCCACGTGCGAACTGACCTTCGGCGACGGAGAGCCGGCGATCGGCTACCTGCTCGGCGACGTCCACGCCGGCATCGCCCAGATGTTCCAGGTCATCGAGTACGCCCGGATGATGGTCGGCGCCAAGGCCATCGCGTCGCTCTCGTCGGGCTACCTCAACGCTCTCGAGTACGCAAAGGAGCGCGTCCAGGGTGCCGACCTGACCCGTGCCGACGACAAGACGGCGCCGCGCGTCACGATCACCCACCACGCCGACGTGCGGCGCTCTCTGATGACCCAGAAGTCCCATGCGGAGGGCATGCGCGCGCTCGTCCTCTACACGGCGACCATGCAGGACCGCCTCTACCAGGCCCGCGCCGAGGGCACCGTCGACGAGATTGCCGAACGGGTCAACGACCTGCTGCTCCCGATCGTCAAGGGGTACGGCTCCGAGCGCTCGTGGGCGCTCCTCGGCGCGGAGACGTTGCAGACGTTCGGGGGATCGGGCTATCTCCAGGATTACCCGATCGAGCAGTACGTCCGCGACGCAAAGATCGACACCCTCTACGAGGGCACCACGGCGATCCAGGGCATGGATCTGTTCTTCCGGAAGATCATCAAGGACAAGGGTCAGGCCGTCGGCTGGCTGTCGGGGCAGATCCAGGAGTCGATCACCGCGGAGATCGGCGGTGGCCGGCTCAAGGTCGAGCGCGAACTGCTCGCCAAGGCTCTCGAGGACGTCCAGGGCATCCTCGCGGCAATGGTCGGCTTCCTCATGTCCGCCGACCCCAAGACCGAGAACGGCGATCTACGCAACGTCTACAAGGTCGGCCAGAACACGACGCGGCTGCTGATCGCGACCGGCGACCTCACCATTGCGTGGCTACTGATCCGCCAGGCCGCGGTCGCGCTGGAGAAGCTCGACGCCGACCTACCGGCGAAGGACACGGCGTTCTACGAAGGCAAGATCGCGGCCGCCCAGTTCTTCGCCCGCCAGGTGCTCCCCCGGCTCGCTGCCGAGCGAGCCATCGCGGAAGCGACCGACAACGCCCTCATGGACCTGGACGAGGCCGCCTTCTAGCGAGCGGCAAGGCAGCCCGCAGGGCGCGCGATCCGCCTCAGCCCAGTCGTGAAGATCGTCGTACAGCGCATAGCAGGCACGTGAGCGTCCCTTGTGTTCACGACGATCTTCACAGCTGGCGTAACAGAGCGGCGGGTGAGCGGCCTCGCTGGATGCGGGTTTCGAGCGGATCCCGATCACGGGCACTCCCTTGCCCTTTCGGTCGGCGCACAGAACAATTGCCGCTGTCGCCGGCCGAGGGGCGGGGTGTGGGGGGAGTCCGGAAGGTACTGACGCGTCCGTGGGACGCGTCCTCGATCGTGCGCGGACGCCGGCCGCGGTGGTTGTGGCGCCTGCTCTCCCGTCTGCGGGTCGACCTCCCCCTGGCCGTCGTCGACGCGATGCTCGTCGTCGGGTCGTTCCTGTCCCTGCTTGCGATCCGATTCGACGGCGACGTCCCGACCAGGTACTCCGAGCGGCTGTTCGAGTTCCTGCCGATGGTCGTGGTCATCCATCTCGGCTCCAACCTCGGCTGGGGTCTGTACAGTCAGATCTGGCGGCACGCGAGCGTTGCCGAGGCCCGCAGGGTTGTGCTGGCCGGGCTCACCGCAGGCGCGCTGATCTATCTCGTCAACCCGCTGCGCCCATCGCCGCTGCCGCGATCGGTCGCCCTGTTCGGCGCCATCGTCGCCACCATGTTCATCGGGCTCGCCCGATTCCAGTCGCGCCTGTTCGGATGGCGGCGCAGGATCGACCGTTCGGCCACCCGCGTCGCCGTGATCGGCGCGGGATCGGCGGGCGCCTCGATCCTGCGCGAGATGACCCGCTCACCGGGAAGCGGCCTGACTCCTGTGGTGGTGGTCGATGACGACCCCCGTAAGCAGGGGCGGTCCCTCAACGGCGTGCCGGTGATCGGCCATACGGCCACCATCGAGAAGGTGGTCGAGCGGTACGACGCGCACGAGGTCCTCATGGCCGTGCCGAGCGCCGACCAGGAGCTGATGAGCGTCGTCATGCACGGCGCCGAGTTGGCCCGCGTCCCGCTCAAGGTGCTACCACCGGTGCGTGACCTGCTCGGAGCCAGGCCGTCGGTGCGCGACGCCCGCGACCTGCAGATCGAGGACCTTCTCGGCCGCCAGCAGGCGGTCACCGACCTCGACGGCATCCGTGCAGCCGTGGCGGGCAGGCGCGTTCTCATCACCGGCGCGGGCGGCTCCATCGGATCCGAGATCGCCACCCAGGTCCACGAGTTGGAGCCGGCCTGCCTCGTGCTCCTCGACCATGACGAGACCCACCTGCACGACGTCGCGGCCAAGCTGACCGGGCCGATCGTGCCTCAGTTGATGCTGGCCGACATCCGTGACCGCGCTCGCCTCTTCCAGCGGTTCCACGCGGCGCGACCCGATGTCGTGTTCCATGCGGCCGCACACAAGCACGTCCCGCTCCTCGAGTCGCACCCGATGGAGGCCATCCACACCAACGTCCTCGGCACTGCCAACGTCGTCGACGCCGCAGTGACGCTCGAAGTCGACCGCCTGGTGTTCATCTCCTCGGACAAGGCGGTCCGGCCGACGAACGTGCTCGGCCGCTCGAAGTGGCTCGGCGAGCAGATCACCCATCAAGGGTCTCCGCCAGGCGCGCACTGGTGCGCCGTCCGCTTCGGCAATGTCGTCGGCAGCCGCGGCAGCGTCGTCCCGATCTTCGCCGCGCAGATCGCGGCAGGTGGGCCGGTCACAGTCACCGACCCCAGGATGACGCGGTTTTTCATGAGCGTCCACGAGGCCGTGCAGCTCGTCCTGCAGTCGGCGGTCATGGCCGATGGCGGCGAGATCTTCGTGCTCAACATGGGAGGGCCGGTCAACATCCTCGAGTTGGCCGAACGAATGGTCCGGCTATCGGGGCACGTCGTGGGCACCGAGATCGGGATCCGTTTCGTCGGCGCGCGACCCGGCGAGAAGCTGGTCGAAGACCTCCAAGATCCGGATGAACGTTGCCATCCCACCGATCACCCGTCGATAATCCGGCTTGACCGTATTCCCGTGCCGACCGACCGGTTGACCGACGGTGTCGCGGAACTGGCCGACATGGCAGCCCGCGGCATGGATGATGAAGCGGAGCGACTGCTGATCGAGTTGACCGCATACGCTCCAGCGCCGACGCTGTCGGCAACTGGAATCCCGGCGATGAAGCAGATGACCTGAATGGAACCCATCGAGTACCTCAAGATCGCCAAGCGACGCTGGTTGCTGATCGTGCTGCTGGTGGTCGCCGCCATGGCCATCGTCTACTGGACCTCGCCCCAGCGGGTCACCTCCAGTTATGAAGCCACCAACGTCCTGCTCGTCGAGGGTGGCCAGGGCCAGAGCGGCCAGGGCGCGGCCAACCCGCAGGTCGTGGCGCTGTGGGCGACGGTCGGCGACGTGCCCGTCCGGGCGGCGGAGGTCCTCGGTTACGAGGGCGAGCCGGCCCATCTGGCACAGCAGGTCACGGCGACCGCCGACCGCAACCTCGGCACCGTGTCGATCACGGCGACCGACGAGGACCCCGAGCGGGCGGTGCTCATCGCCGACACGTTCGCTGCCGAGGTGGTGGCCTACCTGCAGGAGCGCGACGCCGCGCAAGCAGCGGAGGACATCGCCGAGGCCGACACCCGCGCCGCCGACCTTCGCGAACGCATCGCCGCACTCGACGCGCAGATCGACGACGAGCCGGACAACGTCGACACCCTGATCGCCGAACGCGACGCTCTGATCCGGCAGCTCGGTGGGGTGCTCGACTTCCAGGAACAGGCGGCCGAACCGGTCGCCTACACAACGCTGCAGCCGGCGGTCACCGCGCCGCAGGAGGAGGGCCTGCCGGGCACCCGCAGCCGAGAGCAGCGCATGCTCCTCGCGGGCCTGGTGGCCCTCGTGCTGGGCTTCGGGTTGGCGATCATGCTCGACCGCTCCGACACCCGCCTGCGCACCAGGCGTGATGCCGAGGGCCGCTTCGGGTTGCCGGTCATCGCCGAGATCCCGGTGCTGTCGCTGCCCAACCGCCGCCGCAAGGTGATGGTCGCCGAGGAACCCGACTCGATCAAGGCCGAGGCCTACCGGACGCTCCGTGCGGCGGTCATGCTCTACAGGCGCCGCGACGACCCCACCTTGCCCAGGCCCCGGCACGAGCGGATCACCGACGCCCGTGCCGGCATCTCCGGCAACGGGCGGCGGGCCAGGGTCGATCGTGACGTCATCCTCATCACTTCACCGGGGGCAGGTGACGGTAAGACGACCACCGTCGCCAACCTCGCCGTCGCGTACGCCGAGAGCGGGCGCTCCGTGCTCGTGCTGAGCTGCGACCTGTGGCGCTCAGGCGTCGCCCGCCGCTTCGGAGTCAAGGCCGGCCGGGGTATCAGCGACTACCTGGCCTCTGACGAGGCTCCACCGCTGTCGTCGTTCGTGCGAGACACGTCGGTACCGGGCGTGCGCATCGTCACCGGCGGCCTGTCGATCCACCGTCCCGGTGGTCGGCTGATCGCCGAGCAGCGCCTCGTGGACGAGGCCCGCGAACTCGCCGACGTCGTCATTCTGGACACCGCGCCGTTGCTGTCCGCCAGCCTGACGCGCGAGCTCACGACCGTTGTCGACGCCGTCATCGTCGTGTGCAGGGTCGGCCGCACCACTACGTCGGAGGCCGAGCGTTGCGCCGACCTCCTCGAGCAGCTCGGCGCGCCGGCCCTGGGCGTCGTGCTCGTCGGCGTCACATCGCGGCCGTTCTCCGACTACTTCGCGTACGCGTCACCACGCCGCACCCGCCGGGTCGTCGCCGAGGCCGAGGACGCGATGACCGAAGAAGCCATGGCCACCGACATCTCGCTGGACGGTGCCGAGCACCCGAACGGTGCGGAACCCGGCCAGCGGCGACGCGGGCCCGGCTCGGGGACACGGTCCGTGATCACCGGCCCGGACGATCTGTCCGGCGAGGGTCGGTGAGCATCGGCAGCGTCGGCGATTCCGTGCCAGGCGCCGACGGGAACGGCGCGTCCACCGACGCAACCGATCCGGACCTGACACTGGTCGCCGTGGCCGCCCACGGGTTGGCCGGCAGCCGCATCCGGCCACCGTCCGGCCCGCTCGACCAGTCGGCATGGAGACAGCTCACCCGGTCCTGCTCCGACGAGCACCTCGTCGGACTCCTCGCCGCGACCGTCGACAGCGGCGTTCTGCGGATCGCTGACGACCAGGCGGCCGACCTCGCAGCGATGACCGCCGGCGCGCGGGCGCGTTCAGCCGCCGTATGCGAGTCCGTCGTCCAAGTCAGCCGCACGCTGGATGCCGAGGGAATCGTCCACCTTGTGCTCAACGGTCCCGTGATCGCGATCCGGGCGTACGCCGACCCTGCCGTGCGCGACCTCGGAGCCGCCGACGTGCTGGTCGACGCCTCACAGGTGCCGACCCCTAGCCCGCAGGATGCGACCGTCAGATTCCGAAACGACCTGCTGCCTGCGGACCTCGGGCAACCTGTCGGCCTGGCTGAGGCAAGGCAACACCCGACCCTGGTCCACGTCGACGGCCATCCGATTCCCGCGCTCCCGGCCGAGGCCCAGCTCGTCTACGCGTGCGCGCAGGCCACGCCAGCTCCCGGTGCCGAGCGGTTGCTTGCGCTGCGCGACGTGGCACAGCTCGCGCTGTCCGACGACCTCGACCCGGCGAGCGTCGCCCGATTCGTAGGTCCGGGACGAGCGATGGCGGTCGTCGCGGGCGCCGTTCGGCTGGCCTGGCAGCGCTTCGACCTCGCCGACAAGACGCGGCTGTCTGTGTGGGCGGCACGGTACGACGCCGTCCCCGTCTCGGGCCGGCTTCCGAGGCCCCGCGCCGACGGCGCCCGACCGGGCAGACGGGTCGGCACCGTCGCCCAGCGCATCACAGCCGTGCTCGCGGCGCCGGTGCGAAAGGTGGGCGGATGACGCGCCCGGCCCTGCTGGGCGGGCGGCCGGCATTCCCCGACGGGCTCCCCTTCGTCCGGCCCGCGCGTCCGCCGTTGTCGGCCGTCTCCAGACGCCTCGAGGCGTCGTACGAGCGAGGCATCCTCACCAACGGCCCGCTGGTCCGGGAACTCGAGCAGGCGGTCGCCGAGCGGATCGGCGTGGCCCACGCCGTGGCGGTCGCCTCGTGCACGTCGGGCCTCATGCTGGCCTTTCAGGCGCTCACCGCCCCGGGCGGGCGGGTGGTCATGCCCAGTTTCACCTTCTCTGCCACCGCCCATGCCGCAACATGGGCAGGCGCGATTCCCAGCTTCGCCGAGTGCGGCCCCGACGACGCCCAGCTCGACCTGGACGATGCTGCCGGACGCGTGGACGGTGCGGCTGCTGTCGTGGGGGTCCACGTGTTCGGCGCACCATGCCGTCCCGGGCCGCTCGAGAAACTGGGGCGAGCGGCGGGTGTGCCGGTGGTGTTCGACGCCGCGCATGCGTTCGGCGCCACGCACGAGGGCAGGCCGATCGGGGGTTTCGGCGACGTCGAGGTCTTCAGTCTCAGCCCCACCAAGCCGCTCGTGGCCGGAGAAGGTGGCCTGGTCACCACCGCCGACCCCGTGCTCGCCGAACGGATCCGGCTGGGCCGCGACTACGGCAACCCCGGCGACTACGACACGCGATTCGCCGGGCTCAACGCCCGGATGTCCGAACTGCACGCCGCCGTGGCGCTCGAGTCGCTCCGTGACCTCGACGACCACCTGGTCCGCCGACAGGATCTGGCCGACCGGTACCGACATCTGCTGGCGGACCTGCCGGGGCTGCGGGCCCAGCATGTCGAGCCCGCCGACCGGTCCACGTACAAGGACTTCACGATCATCGTCGACGAGAACGCCTTCGGCGTCCCACGCGACAGTGTCGTCGCCGCGCTCAGTGCCGACGGGGTCGACACCCGCTGCTACTTCTCACCGCCCGTCCATCGCCAGCACGCCCATCGCCAGGCTGAGATGCCTCACCTGCCGGTCACCGACCGGCTCGCCTCGACTGTCATCAGTCTGCCGCTGTGGCGGAGCCTGAGCGACGATGCGGTGGACGGCGTGGTCGACGTGGTCGCTCGCATCCACGAGTACGCCGACGAGGTACGCGAGTCAGGGACGTTGGCATGCGCGCCCTCGTGACCGGCGGTGCCGGATTCATCGGGTCGCACCTGGTCGACGCGCTCGTGGATGAGGGCGCCGACGTCGTCGTGCTCGACGACCTGTCCACCGGACGTGCCGACAACGTTTCTCCCGCCGCTGACCTGGTCGACGGCAGCGTCGTCGACCAGAACGCTCTCGACGAGGCGATCCACCGCTGCGACGTCGTCTTCCACCAGGCAGCGATCCCTTCCGTGCCACGGTCGGTCCAGCGGCCGATCGAGACCGACCGGGCCAACACGGGAGGAACGCTCGGCGTGCTGGTCGCCGCGCACCGCGCCGACGTCCGCAGGGTGGTGATCGCGTCCTCGTCGTCGGTCTACGGCGGGGAGCATGAGGGTCCGACCCACGAGACCGTGATGTTGACACCCCATTCCCCCTACGCGGTGAGCAAGCTCAACGGAGAGCACTACGCCAGGGTCTTCGCCGAGCTCTACGACCTCGACACCGTGGCCCTGCGCTACTTCAATGTCTTCGGGCCGCGTCAGGCCGCGGACAGCGCGTACGCGGCGGTCATCCCACGCTTCGCCGATGCCCTGCTCAAGGGAGACGCCCCCGTCGTGTTCGGCGACGGCCTGCAGAGCAGAGACTTCACGTTCGTCAGCGACGCCGTCCAAGCCAACCTCCGCGCGGCCAGGGCGTCTGCCGCGGTGTGCGCAGGCAGGGCCTTCAACGTCGCCCGGGGTGAGACGCACACCTTGCTGGAGCTGATCGAGATCCTCCAGCAGTGCCTGGGCGTCGACATCGCGCCGCAGCATCTGGACGCACGCCCCGGCGACGTGCGGCATTCGCACGCCGACATCTCCGCCGCACGCGAGAAGCTCGGCTACCGGCCGCGAGTCTCCTTCGCCGATGGCCTGGCCCAGACGCTGACCTGGTTCAGGGCGAGCGCCAACGCCGGCGCGGCGCCCGTGCGCGGCGACGGATCCCCCTGACCGCCGCCGCACCCGGCACCAGTGTCGACCCCACGACGTCGCGGTCCACTTGTCGTCCTGTTGGATACTCGACGATCTGGGACGGTGGCCGCGGGTCAGGGGTCGGCGAGCGTCTTCGGGTGCTGGGGAATCCGTGGCGATGCCCGGTCCGCGACGGTGCGGGCCACCGGAATGGCCAGCAGGACCAGGACCATCGGGAACACCTGTGTGCGCTGACGGGTCATGATCCCGAAGTTGCCCACCGAGGAGAACGCGAAGACGAACATCGCGGTATAGGCCACCGCGAACGCCACGTAGGGGACGCGGAACATCGTACGAGGCAGGTGGACCAGCCGGTGCCACGACAGCACGAACAGCAGCAGGAGGATGGTCCCCTCGATTGCTGCCACGGTGGCCTGCGCGTTGCCGGTCTCCCACAGGAACGGGCGGAACAGCACGGTGACGACCGCACCCGGGTACTCGCCGGGCGACTTCGGGCGTGTGTTGGCGAACTCCGACCCGCCCGTGGCCGACTGGTCCTCGGTCCGCTCGAGAACTTGGTCAACCGCCTCGCGGTCGATCTCGTCGAGGTTGAAGAAGCTCGCCGCCTGTGTGAGCAGTAAGCCGCCGGCGAGAAGTAGGACACCGACGCCGGCCAGCCGGCCGAGCAGTCCGAGGTGTGTCTGGCGCCAGGAACGGCGCCGCAGGAGGTAGGCGATGAACAGTGCGACGAAGCTCAGCATGGTCACATGCGGGCGTACCAACGCCGTGCCGCCGAGCCCGATGGCGAGCAGCACGTAGCCGCTGCCACGGTGCCGCAGGACCAGCGCCACACCGTAGGCCGAGATGCCCAGCGTGAACAGCATCCATGCTTCCTTGCCGATGCTCGACGGCCAGTACAGCAACGACGGCATGAAGAACAGGAGGACGGCGTAGCGGCGATGGTCGCCGTCGGGGAACCCGACCCGGAACGCCCGGTAGAAGAAGTACAACCCCCAGAAGCTCAGCCAGGAGAAGACCAGGAAGCCGCCGAGCTTCGTGGGTCCCGTGACGATGTAGACCAGGCCGGTCGCCAGGCGCATGAACTCGGTCCCGACGAGCTCGGGGACCTCCTCCCGGTAGACCATGGCCCAGTTACCCGCCCAGAACGCCTCCGCCAGCCGCTGGCCGGCGCCGTGGTATCCGCCGGCGTCGGCATGGCCGGCGTACACCTCGAACGTCACCGCGTAGCGGATCAGGGTGCCGAGCATCTTGGCCAGGAAGGCCACGATGAGCAGCTTGATCATCCACGGGTCGGCCTCGCGCCTGCTGGTGCGCAGCAGCAGTGGCAGGCTGACGACGAGCAGGATCGGCCCGACCACCATGGCGCCCCACACGTCGTACGAGACGCGGGACATCGCCAGGGCCAGAGCGGTCAGGTAGGCGAGGACGACGACGACGCCGATGACGGTGTTGGCCCTCGGCGACCCCGGCGGGCGTTGCCGACCCTCCGGCGGGGCGGAGCGGGTGGTGGTCACCATGGCGCGATGGCCTTCGTGTAGACGGCCTCGATGCGGCGCACCGCGCGGTCGACGCGGAAGTCGCGGGCGCGCCACAGGGCACGGTCGCCCAGCACGGATCGCATCCCGTCGTCGGCCAGCAACTTGCCGATCGCCGTGGCGAGGGCGTCCGGATCACCGGGGTGGACGAGCAGCCCGTCCTCGCCGTCGGTGATCACTTCCGGGATGCCGCCGACAGAGGTCGCCACGCAGGGAAGCCGTGCCGCCAGGGCCTCCAGCAGGGCGATCGGCAGGCCCTCGAAACGGGAGCTCAGGGCGAAGACATCGAAGGCGGGAAGCAGGGCACCGACGTCGGGGCGGGACCCGGCGAATACGGTCGCCGCCTCGATGCCCAGCGCACGGGCGAGCGATCGGAGATCGCCCTCGAGCGGGCCCGAGCCGACCAGGACGAGTCTCAGGTCCGGAACCTCGTGGCGCAGCCCGGCGACAGCCGTCAGCAACGTCGCCTGGTCCTTCTTCGCGGTGAGGTTGCCGACGGTGCCGACGACGGGCAGGTGCACGTCGAGCCCGAGTGCACGTCGGGCCGTCCGGCGTGCGGTGGAACCGTGGTGTGTCCGGTCGGGGTCGACGCCGTGGACGACGACCTCGACCGGTACCCGTGACCGGATCGAACCGGCGACCCGGTCGGACACGGCGATCACCGCGGCGTTGCGCCGGTAGGTCGCCCGGTTGGCCCACCGGGTCGGGCGACGGTACCGATCCCACATGTTGTGCTCGGTGTGGACGAACACGGGCCGACGGCCAGGGAGGGCGACCCGGGCCGAAGCGGCCGCCAACGGCATGTGCGTGTGCACGACGTCGATGCCCCGGTCACGGACGAGCCGCCGCAGCCGCGCCAACCAGGCGACGCTGGTGGGCCGCGGGGCGTCGAGGCAGTGGACCGGGACACCGGCCGCCCGGATCTCGTCGCCGAGCGCGTCCTTCCAGGGAAGCAGGTAGGCCACCTCGACCCGGAAGCGCGACCGGTCGAGGTGGCGGACCGTGTCGGCCAGCAGCCGTTCGGCGCCACCCCGCCCGAGGCCCTTGGTCAGCATCAGCACGCCGACGGGCCCGTCACCCCATCGAGAGTTGCTCGTCACGCCATCCCCGCCGTCAGCCGGAAGTCCGGCCGTACGACCATACGCAGCGCGGGGCGGTCCTGTCGACGCGTTGCGACGGACGGATCTGCACTCCCGTCGAGCCTGTGAGCAGCATCAACGCAGGCCGTCGAGGTCGCCCAGGAGATCCGCCCACGCGGCGCCCACCGTCCTGATCTCGAAGCGAGCCAGGCAGTGCGCCCGGGCAGCCAGTCCCATCGCACCGTCGTCGGCAAGCACGCAGCGCAGCGCATTCGTCATCGCGGCCACGTCACCCGGTGCGACCAGGACGCCGGTCTCGCCGTCGACCACGATCTCGGCGACTGCACCGACCCTCGTGGCCACGACCGGCACACCGCACAGCCCGGCCTCGACGAGGACACCCGGCATGCCCTCGGTGCGGCTCGGGAGCACGACCGCATCTCCGGCGGCGAGGGCCAGGAATGCTCCCGGCAGTGTCCCGGCGAAGTGCACCCGGCCGGGTGCGTCCCTGGCCGCCTGCGCCACGAGAACACCCCGGTCGGGCCCGTCGCCCACCACGAGCAGGTGAACGCCCGGAAGCCCGCCGACGGCCGCTACGGCGGCGCCGACGTCCTTCTCCTCCGACAGCGAACCCACGGACACCACGACGGGTACCTCGGCGGGGAGATCCAGCAGGTCGCGAGCCTCCTGCCGAGCGGCATCGCCGACCACCGGGCACCGCTCGACCGGCACGCCGTTCGGGATCACCCGGATTCGCTCGGGCGGGACGCCATGCTGAGCGATCAGCGCGTCGGCCGCCCCAGGCCACAGGGCCGCGACCAGCCGGGGGCGCCGGAGCAGCGCTGTCGTCCGCCACCGGCGCGTGCCTCGGCTCGACCAGGCCCGCGGGTCGCCGATGCTCCGGTACACGAACGGCACACCCGTTCCCGCCAGGGCCGCTGCACAGGCAGGAAGCGTGCGCGAGCCGTGGGCGACCACCGATCCCGCTGCCACGGCCTCCCGGCGGAGGGCCCGCAACGTGGACGCACCGAGCGGGCTGCGGCCCAGCGCGCGGACCGGTAGTGCGTTTCGCTCCGTGGTCGCAGCCAACGCGACGGCGGGAGCGGCGAACCCGCGGCGTTCGAGCTCGGCCGCCAGGTCGGCCGCGAACACCTCGGCACCCCGTCGCCGGTTCGAGACGGTCACCTGCAGGACCGTTCCGCGAGTCGCACCGTTCTCCTGCGCGCCTACCACCTCGTCCGCCCGAAGGGGTCCCGGACCGAGCCGTCGTCCGGTAGCGTCCTGACGGACTGCTGGTCCGAACTGGTCATCGCTTCCCGTTCACCATTGCCTCACCACGGCCCAGCGGCAAATATCGGTCCGGTCGGGAGGACGCCGCAAGCGAATCGCGGTACGAATGAGTCAGCGTCGGGGTGAACACAGGCGCAGGAAGCACAGGGGGGACCAACCGGTGAGCAGCACGACCGCGCAGGCCGCGGGCCCGCCATCGGAGCTGATCTTCCACCGGGTCATGCGCCCGCTCACAATGCTGCGCGAGCTCTGGGCCGGCCGTGAGCTGATCGTCGTGCTCACCGAGCGCGAGATCCGCGCTCGCTACAAGCAGACCAAGGTCGGTTTCGCCTGGGCGCTGCTCACGCCCTTCCTGCTCATGGTCGTGTTCACCGTGTTCTTCCAGCGGGTGGCCGACGTCGAGACCGGCGGCATCCCGTACCCGCTCTTCTCCTACATCGCGCTGCTGCCGTGGACCTTCTTCTCCGGCGCCCTGGCCAAGGGAGCGGTCAGCATCACCCAGAACCTCACCCTGCTCAACAAGGTCTACTGTCCGCGCGAGGTCTTCCCACTCGCGGCGGTCGCGATCGCCGCCGTCGACACCACGATCGCGGTGTCGATCCTCGGCATCCTGTTCGCGATCTACCAGTTCATGCCGCACATCGAGTCCCTCTGGGTGCCGGTGCTCATGATGGTCCAGCTCGCGTTCACCATCGGCGTCACCCTGATCCTGTCCGCATGCGTGGTCTACCTACGCGACATCCGCCAGATCCTGCCGATGATCCTGCAATTCGGGCTGTTCGCCACCCCCATCGGCTACGGCCTCGAGGTCATCCCACGCGAGCTCCTGCCGCTCTACTCGGCGCTGAACCCGCTCGGACCGGTCATCGACGGCTACCGCCGTACGGTCCTGCTGGGCGAGCCGCCGCAGCTCGGACTACTCGCCATCGGTGCCTTCTCGGCGTTCCTCCTGTTGGTGTTCGGATACCTGTTGTTCAAACGCATGGAGACGAACTTTGCCGACGTTGCCTGACGGCACCATCGCCGCCACTCACATCTGGAAGCGCTTCCGCGCCGACCCGGTGCGGGCGTCGATGCGCGCCCGCGCGAAGCAGGTGAAGCGTCGCCTGCAGGGCAAGGGGAAGCGCGGCTGGCGGTGGGCCCTGGAGGACGTCGATCTCGTCGCCCGGCCGGGCGAATCGGTGGGCCTGGTGGGCATCAACGGATCCGGGAAATCCACCTTGCTCAAGATCCTTACCCGGGTGATGTACCCGTACGCCGGTCGGATGCAGGTCGGCGGTCGCGTGGGTGCACTGATCGAGGTCCGGGCCGGCATCCACCCGGAGCTCACCGGCCGGGAGAACATCCACCTCTACGGGACCCTGCTCGGCCTGTCGCGGCGCAACGTGGCGGACCGCTTCGACCAGATCGTCGACTTCGCCCAACTCGACGAAGCGATCGACCGCCAGGTGAAGTTCTACTCCAGTGGAATGCAGATGCGCCTCGGCTTCGGTGTGGCCGCGTTCCTCGAACCTCACGTCCTGCTCGTCGACGAGGTGCTGGCGGTCGGCGACAGCGCATTCCAGCAGCGCTGCCTCGAACGGATGCGGTCGATGATGCTGGACGGGACGACGCTGGTGTTCGTCTCGCACGACCTCGCCGCGGTCGAGGGCATCAGCGACCGGACGATCTGGCTGCACCACGGACGGGTCGAGCAGGACGGTCCCACCCGCGAGGTCCTTCGGTCGTACCGCGAGTCGCTCGAGCAGGTGGCCGAGCTCGGACCGTCCGCCGACGGCGTCGTGCGGGTGGTCAAGGCCCAGGTGACCGGGCCGGGGCGCGGCATGGTCCGTACCCAGGAGCACGCCGAGATCGTGATCGTGCTGCGCAGCATCGCCCCGTCGTCCGGGCGGATCTGCATCGGCTGCAGCGAAGGACCGGCCTCGCCGATCTTCCTGCTACGTCACGACGTGCATCTGCCCGACGACGACGAGGTCGTCATGCGGTGCGAGATCGAGCGGTTGCCGCTCCCCCGGGGTCGCTACTACCTGTGGGCCGGCGTGTTCGTGGCCAAGGGCGATCTGTTGGGCTGGCAGCCGGTCGCACACTTCGACGTGTCCGGTCCCGATCTCGACACCGGTCCGGCCGGCATCGCCCGCCTGTCACCGATCCACGTCGCAGCCCGCTGGGAGGTAGGCACGCTGTGACGACACCGGCCGGGCCGTCGGTGGCCGACCACGCCGTCCTGTTCGTCTCCGTCCCCACCGGCGTCGGCGGCTCGACCAGGTCGCTGGCCAACCTGATGTCGTATCTGCACGGCGACGCCGTACGTATCCTGGCCGGTCCCGGGCAGGGACGATTCGTCGAGCTCGTCGACGACCTGCACGCCGCCGAGCAGCGCATCGCGCTGATCTCGAGCAGGAACCTCCGGCCGCTCCGGCGGGTGTGGTCGGCGGTGCGGATTGCGGCGTTCGCGGTGCGCCACCGGCGGCGGCTCGCGGCCATCCACGCCAACGGACTCAAGGAGCTCAGCCTTTCGCTGCCGGCGGCCCTGCTCAGCCGGGTCCGGCTGGTGGTGTGGGTGCACAACTTCCGCCTCCCGCCGTCGGTCCGCATCTTCGGCGGCCTCTGGCGGCTGATCCTTCCCCTCTGCGAGGTGCGGTGGGCCGCCGTGTCGCCGCTTGCCCGCGGCCTGGTGGCCGACGCCCGCCTGGTCCGGCCGGCCGAGGTCGGAATCGTCCCCAACCCGATCGACCCGGGCGACCTGCTCACGACCCGCTCGCCGGCAATCCCGGACGGGCCGGTCACGGTGGCCTTCCTGGGCGCACCGCGGCAGTACAAGGGCTTCCATTTCCTGCCCGACATCATCGAGGCCGTCGGCGCAGACGTGCCGGTCAGATGGCTGGTCTTCTCACGCCAGACCGACGACGACCTGGCCGGCACGTGGGACCGGTTGCGTGCCCTGGAGGCCGCTGGGCGGGTCTCGATCGAGGGCAAGTTCACCGACGTCCGCGTTGCCTATGCCCAGTGCGACGTCGTCCTCTGCCCGTCCGTGCTCGACTCGTTCTGCCGGGTGGCGGCGGAGGCCATGCTGAACGGCATCCCGGTCGTCGGCAGCGACCTCGAGCCGATCCGCGACCTGCTCGGCGACGACGAGGCCGGGCTGGTGTTTCCCGTTCGTGACGTGCAAGCGGCCGCCAAGGCGGTGACTCGCTTGGTCGGCGACACGCAGTTGCGGGCGCACCTCGGCGCTGCCGGCCGGCGACGCGCCACGGTGTATGCGCCCGAAACCGTGCGCCGGCAGATGCTCGAGCTCTACGGCCTCGCCTGACGGGCCCGGCGCAGGAGGCCGGGCAGGCGGGCCCGGCCACGGTCGACCTGGTGGCGCACCCGACCTCGGGCGACCCGTACCCGTGCCGACAGCGGCGGCCGCGCCACGGCCCGCTCGTAGCCGAGTTCGGTGAGCAGATGGCCCGCCGCCGCCTCGAACACCTCGAGGTCACGGCGGCCCATGTGCGTACGCCAGGACCGCAGGCCCGGCGACAGCGGCTCGGCGAGGCGGGCATGGCGCGGGTTCACCAGGACCTTCTCCGGCACGCCGGTGCGCTTCTCGGCGAAGCGCAGCATCGCCGGGTCGAAGTCGAGGTCGAGGAACTCGCACAGGCCGGTGACATGCGCCGTGGGCTCGGTGATCAGCGCCTCGTAGCGCACCTCGTGGTAGCGATGTGGGCCGAGCGCCCGTCCGTCGGCCCGCCCGGTCCCGACCCGGATCTTCCAGTTGAGCGCCAGGTCGAGGGCGTCGAGCCGGTTGTCGTCGATGGCCAGGCTCGACAGGGCGACGTCGCGGCCGTCGCGGATGATGTGGACGAAGCGCGCCTCCGGGAACATCTCCCCGAGCACCGGCAGGTGCAGGACGTACGCCGGCATCTTGTCCCCGTACCTGCGTTTGCCCGCCCGCGCGGCGTAGTGGGTGAAGATCCGCCGGACGGCGTCCGGGTAGTCGACGACGGGCGGGCCGCCGAGCGCCGTCCGCAGGTCGTCCTCGCCCAGGCCGAGGTTGGTACGGACGGCACGGTCGGCGAGCAGGTCGGCGGTGAAGGCGGCGACGTCGAAGCCCTCCGGCCGCTCGTACCGCTCCCGGCGACGGCTCAGGGGATAGATGAACCGGCCCTCGTGCGACACCGCCAGATCAGGGTGCGAGTCCAGGACGGTCCGCAGCACCGTCGTCCCCGAGCGACCGCACCCGACGACAAAGACGAAGGGATCACGGTCGGCGCCGCTCATATAGCGGTCCCCGCGGGCGTATACCCGAACCGGTCGGCGTCGGAGGCCGCCATCAGCCGGTCGAGGCGGGCGATCTGCTCGGCTGTCAGGTCGTCGCGGTAGCCTCCCACCTGGCCGCGGCGGGTCTTGTACGAGTCGAGATCACCGGTCCGGCGGGGCCGCAGCTTGTCGCTGGCGAACGCGTCGGCCTCCTCCAGCCGGCGCATGTTGCCGAACGACGCGAAGGCCACCGCGTCCGCAACGACGGCCGGCGGCAGGCCGGAGACGCCTACGAAGTCGAGGACCCGCCGGAGCTCGTCCTCCGCCCGCTCGTGCAGGTCCTCGTATCGCACGACGAGCACGGCGTCGGGCACGTCGAGGCTGGCAACCCAGGCGTCGTAGAAGCGCAACAGCGACTCGAACCCGCCGACCTTCTCCTCGAGGAAGTCGGCGAGACTGCCGTCGTAGCCGTTCCGCCGGTCGCGCTTCTGGTGGTAGAGCGAGACGATCACGTCGCGGGGGTCGCGCACGAGGAGGATCACTCGTGCTCCGCGGTATTGCCGTTTGTCGCGCCCGACCTGCTCGGGCGCCTTCCACTGGGCGTCGTCGTCGTGCGTGGCGAACACGCACGGAACCCGCGGGTCGAGCTCGGCGAGCCGGTGCAGTTCCACCAGGTTGGCATCGGCCGGAAGGCCGAAGTGCTGCTGGAAGGCGCGGCCGACGAGCACGCGCAGCCACGTCCGTCCACACTTCGGGAACGACACCAGGTAGACGTCGGTCCGGCTGCGCCGGAACCAGGCGAAGGCCCGGGCGGGTACCAGTGCGGCGATGCGTCGGCGAGCGTGCGGGGAGAGCCGGCGCACGAATCGCCGGTTTGCCGCCTTCACGAGCCCGCCCATGAACGCGCAAGATACGCCATGAGGGTGGGGCGAACCCGGGATACTCCGTGGGGTTGGATGACATCGGCAGGGGGACGCATGGGCGAACTGGTGGCACGCGGGTCGACCGTCGCGGAGCGCGTCGATGACGAGCTCGGCGTCCGCGAGGAGGTGGAGTTCTTCGGTGGGACGCAACGCGTGTTCGGCTGCCGTCATCTGCCCGTCGGTGCCGTGGCCGGTGGGCTCGTCGTGTGCTCGCCGATCCTGTCCGACTTCGGGGCCAATTACCTACGGGAGGTTCGTCTCGCTCGTCGCCTCGCCGCCTCGGGTGTCGCCGTCCAGCGGTTCCATCCTCGCGGCAGCGGGCACAGCGACGGCGACCGGCTCGACCTGACCTTGGACTCGATGGCCGACGACGCCGCTGCGGCGGTCGAGCGGCTGCGGCAACGGTGCGGCGTCTCCACCGTCGCACTCCTGGGTACGCGCTTCGGCGCCCTCGTGGCGGCCGCGGCTGCGCGTGAGCTGGTCAGCGCACCCGTTGTGCTCTGGGAGCCGGTCACGGACCCGTCCCGCTATTTCCGCGAGGGCCTGCGGGCACGGTCGGTTCACCACCTCCGGCGCGGGACTCGAGGTGGGGACGAGCCGGAGGCGGAGCTCGCAACACAGGGCTACGTAGACGTCCTCGGCATCCCCGTCGGTCGTGAGCTGTTCGAGACCCCGGCCAGCCGCGGCTTGGCGGCATCGCTGGGCCCGGCTGCCCGGCCGCTGCTATTGGTGCAACTCGACTCCCGCGAGGATCTCAAGCGGCCCTACCGCGAAGCCGTCGACCGATGGGCGGCCGAGGGGTTGGAGGTTACGGCGACCTGCTGCCCGACCGAGGAGACCTGGTGGTTCATGCACGACCGCCTCACGCCCACCGAGACCCTTGTCGACACCACGGCGGAGTGGCTGCTCGACCGGTTGGGCGGCGATGACTGAGCAGACGAACCCGGCCACCGCGGCCGACGAGTTCCCGGTATTCGTCCCGGCACCGACCGGCGACCTGCTGGCTGTCGTCACCAGGCCCACGGTTCCGGCCAACGGCATGGCCGTCGTCATGCTGCGCGGTGGCGGCTGGCGGCCCTCGTCCGGCCCACGGCGCACCCAGGTGCGCGCCACCCGGATGCTGGCCCGACGCGGGTTCCACGGTGTGCGGTTCAGCTACCACGGTGTGGCCGAGAGCGGCGGCGCGGGCCACGACGTGGTCCGCCTCGACCGGCCGTACGTCGACGACACCCGCGCCGTGGTCCGGTGGACGCAGGAGCAAGGGCTCCACCCGGTGCTCGTCGGCACCTGCTTCGGTGCGCGAACGGCCCTGGCCTTCGCGGCCGCCGACGGCGGGGTGGCCGGACTCGTGCTGCTCGTCCCCCCGGTACACGACTACGAGGTGTCGCGCAGGCTCGACCGGCGCCCGCTGTCCCACTTCGCAAGGCGCACCTCACCCGCGCACGTGTGGCGGGTGCTACGCAGCGGGGCGCGCCGCCGGGCTCTCGGGCGGACCAGCCGGGCCTTCCTCGAGATCGCCGGCCGCCGCGTCCGCCGCGGCAGCGACAGTGCACCCGAGTGGCTGAGCCGCCGCTTCGTCGCCCAGCTCGAGCGGGTCGTGAACGCCGGGGTCCCCGTGCTCCTGGTCTACGGCGACGAGGACGGCTACCGGCGCGACTTCGACACGGCGCGGACGACCGTTCTGGGTCCGCTGTTCGACGGCGCCGGCCCGCTCGTGCGGGTGGAGACGGTCGTCGGGAAGGTGCACGGCCTCACCAGCGTGGCGACGCAGGACGCCGTGCTGGCGATCATCGAGCATTGGGCCGACCAGGCGCTGCCGGCCGCCGCCGACGTCGACGGCCGGTCGTGACCCGGATCGAGCCAGGAACAGTGGGAAGCGGCCGGATGGCATCGGAACGGCTGCGCGTGGTCCACGTCGTCGACTCCCTGGCCGGTTCGGGCGGAGCCGAGAACCGGCTCGTCGAGGAGGTACTCGCGCTGACCGGACGGTTCGACCAGCGGGTGGTACGCCTGTATGAGCGCGACTACCTCCAACCCCGCTTGGAGGCGGCCGGCGTGCCGGTGGTCGCGCTCGGGTTCACCGCCGCCCGCGCCGGGCGCACCTGGCCGGTGGCGGCGCGGCGGCTGCGCCGTGTGCTGCGTACGTGGCGCCCGGACATCGTCCACACGACGTTGTTCTCGGGCAACCTGGTCGGTCAGCTCGCCAGCCGTCGGCTGGGGATCCCGGTGGTGTCGTCGTTCAACCGGACCGGCGAGCTCGACCTGCAGCGGGCCCTCCAGCCGGGGGTGGCCAGCTGGAAGGGACGGGTGATGCACGCCGTCGCCCGATGGGCCGGCCGCCGGAGCGACGTCCACTACCGGGCGGTCAGCGAGTACGCGCGGCGCACGAACTGCGAGCTGTTCCGCATCTCGCCTCAACAGGTGACGGTGGTGCCACGCGGGATCGAGGTCGACCAGTCGGCATCTCTCGCCGGGCGCGACGCATTCGGGCTGCCCGCCGGTGGTTCGCTGTTCGTCAACGTCGCCCGGCTGGTGCCGGAGAAGGGACAGGCTCTGCTGGTCGACGCCTTCGCCGCAATGCACGCGGCGCTTCCTGGTGCGCACCTGGCGATCGCCGGCTCGCCCGGGCCGGCCGAGCCCGGCGTGCGGGCCGCCGTGAGCCGGCACGGGCTGGACGGCGCGGTCCACCTGCTCGGCTTCCGTGCCGACGCCCGGGCTCTGATCGCCGCAGCCGACGTCTTCGTGCTCAGCTCGCTGTCGGAAGGCTCGCCGGGCGTCGTGCTGGAAGCCATGGCGCTGGGCACGCCGGTGGTGGCATTCGACATCCCGCCGGTGGCCGAGCTGACCGATGGGGGCCGCCATGCGCGGATGGTGCCCGCCGGGTCGGCGGCAGCGCTCGGCGACGCGATGATGGAGTCGCTGCGGTCGGCCACAAGCGACGGCGAGGTGGCCGGCGCGGGCGCATGGGCGGCGAGGTTCGACATGGCGACCGTGGCGCTGCACCTCGGCGATCTGCTCGAGCAGCGTGCACGACACCGTCCCGCACAGGCAGGGACGAGGCCGTGAGCCCCCTGGAGCGAGGAGCGGCCGTCATCTCCATAGACACGGAGTTGGCCTGGGGCGAAGCGCATCGCCGCGACGGAACGAGTGCCGGACATCGCTACGAGACCGAGCGAGAGGTCGTCGAACGGATCCTCGACCTGTTCACCCGCTACGGGGTGTCGGCCACGTGGGCCGTGGTCGGGCACCTGTTCCTCGACCGTTGTTCTCGGCTGGACGGGCTCGTGCATCCGGAGGTCGTCCGCCCCTCGTATGCGTGGCTGGACGGCGACTGGTACGACATCGATCCCGTGACGAGCCTGGCCGAAGCGCCGTACTTCTACGGGCCTGACATCGTCGAGCGGATCGTCACCTGTCCGGTGCGCCAGGAGATCGGGTGTCATTCGTTCTCACACCTCATGGCGGGCGAGCCCGGCTGCAGCGGCGACGCGTTCGAGTCCGACCTCGAGGCATGCCATGCCGCCGCCTCCGCGGCGGGCGTCACGCTGCGCTCGTTCGTGTTCCCACGCAACGCCGTCGGCCACGTGGAGTTGCTGTCCGCCCACGGCTACTCGTGCTACCGAGGCGCGCCGGGCGCACCGTTCGCCGAGCGTTCACCTACCTCACGGCGGCTGCTGCGGCTGGCCGACCGGGTCCGCCCTATGAGCGGCTCGGCCGTGCGTCCGCGACGCGAAGCGGGCGTATGGAACCTGCCCCAGACGTTCATGTTCGCGCCGGCCACGCGCCTGCGCCGGTTGCCGATTCGGCTGTGGGCACGGCAGCCGATCGCCCGGCTGCGCCAGGCCGTCCGGGAGCGGTCGCTGTTCCACCTGTGGTTCCACCCGTACAACGTCACCGTCGACGCGGACCGCGCGCTGCGCGGCCTCGAGCTCGTGTGCGCGGAGGCGGCCCGACTGCGCGACACCGGCCGCCTCGACTTCGTCCCCATGGGCGACCTGGCTGCCCTGTTGGGCGAGGATCTCTGACCAGGCGATCGCCTCGACAGGCTGGCGCCGGGGAGACCCGATCGGTACCGTCGGTGCCCGCCCTACCCGCGGGGGGTCTGCGATGAAGGTGGGAATCCTGGCCGGTGGACTCGGCAGCCGCCTGGCCGAGGAGACCGAGACCAAGCCCAAGCCGATGGTCGAGATCGGCGGGCGCCCGATCCTCTGGCACATCATGAAGTACTACGCCCATTTCGGGTACAGCGACTTCGCCATCGCCCTCGGCTACAAGGGCGAGGTCATCAAGCGGTGGGTGGTCGACTACGCGAGCCTGATGACCGACCTGTCCGTCGACTTCCGCGACGGCAGCGTCACCCACATCCGTGAGCAGGACGAGGGGATCGACGACTGGAAGGTCGCACTCGTCGACACCGGTCAGGCCACCAACACCGGCGGCCGGATCAAGCGCCTCGCCCCTCGGCTCGGGCCAGGCACCTTCTTTCTGACCTGGGGCGACGGCATCTCAACCGTCGATTTACACTCCCTGCTCGAGTTCCACCGGTCGCACGGCAAGCTGGCCACTCTTACCGCCGTCCGGCCGGCGGCCCGCTACGGTCACATCGAGCTCGACGGCGACCGGATCGTCGAGTTCTCCGAGAAGCCACAGGTCGGCGAGGGGTGGATCAACGGCGCCTTCTTCGTCCTCGAGCAGGGTGTCGCCGACTACATCGATGGCGACGCCACCCAGTTCGAGCGCGAACCCCTGGAGCGCCTCGCAGCTGACGGTCAACTCATGGCCTACCGTCATGTCGACTTCTGGCAGTGCATGGACACGATGCGCGACAAGGTTCTGCTCGAGCAGCTCTGGGAGACCAAACCGCCTTGGAAGGTGTGGACCTGAGGCAGCCGCGGTGAAGGTTCTGGTCGCCGGCCACGACGGATACATCGGCACGGTGCTGATTCCGATGCTCGCGCGTGCCGGTCACGATGCGTGGGGGCTCGACTCGTACCTGTTCCGGGCGTGCGGCTATGGCCCGCCGCCGGAGCCGGTCCGGTCGCTCGCCATCGACGTGCGCGACATCGAGCCGGCGCAGTTGCTGGGCTTCGACGCGGTCATCCATCTGGCCAGCATCTCCAACGACCCGCTCGGCGATCTCGACCCGTCCTGTACTCACGACGTCAACGTCCTGGGGACGATCCGGCTGGCCGAGGCGGCCAAGGCCGCCGGTGTGCCGCGGTTCCTGTTCTCGTCCTCGTGCAGCCTCTACGGCGCCCACGGCGACGACCCGATCGACGAGAGCGCCGACTTCCGGCCGGTCACGCCCTACGGCGAGTCGAAGGTGCAGGGAGAGCGGGTGCTCCGTGACCTTGCCGACGACTCCTTCAGCCCCACCTACCTGCGCAACGCCACCGCGTTCGGACTGTCGCCACGGCTGCGCATCGACCTGGTGGTCAACAACCTCACGGGTTTCGCCGCCGTCACGGGCGAGGTGCTGCTCAAGAGCGACGGCACGCCCTGGCGCCCACTGGTCCACGTCGCCGACATCGCCCGGGTCTTCCAGGTGGCGATGGAGGCACCGCGCGACCTGGTGCACGACGAGGCGTTCAACGTCGGCAACACCACCGAGAACTACCGGATCCGTGACGTGGCCGCGATCGTCGAAGGGGTCGTGCCGGGCAGCGTCATCCGCTTC
>JBOGDU010000191.1:0-8064 GCA_050743145.1 Jiangellaceae bacterium
AGATCGAGTGCGCGGACGGCCTCCGGCGGCGACTGTTGGAGCAGCAGCCACGCGTACGCCACCCGGATGCGGCCCAGGTTGCGGCGGTCGTCGCTCTCGCCGAACATCGCAATGGCACGCTCGACCAGGACCAGGGCCTGCCCGATCTCGGCGCGCGACTCGGCCATCAGGGCCGCGTTCCAGTACGCCGCGCCGCGGGAGTGTGGCGCGCCCATGGCCTCGGCGATGCGAACCAGGTCGGCGGCCATCAAGGTGGCTTTGGTGATGTCGCCGCGCTCCTGGTATGCGGCCTGCACGGTGCAGCCCAGCCGCACGAACTCATCGCTCGTGTCGAGCCCCAGCTCGGCGGCGTTGCGCATCGCCTCCTCGCCGGTCGTGATGGCCAGGTCGAGGTCGCCCGCCTCGCGGTAGCAGCGGCACAGCCCTTCGGCGACGTCCATCCACGGGTGCACGGCCGGGGATCGCCGAGCCTGGTCGGCCAGGTCGCCCAGGATGCGCAGTGCCGCCTCCAGGTCGCCGCGCCGCTCGGCCGCGAGGGCCCGGCCCATGTGCACCTGCCGTCGCTGGTCATCGTCGAGCCCCGCTGTGTCGACGAGGTCGGTGAACCGGCCGTAGGCATCGTCGACGTCCCCGCGCCTCAGGGCGAGTTCGGCGTGACCGAGAGCCAGCCGGGCACGCCGGCGCACCTCGGCGTCGACACCGTCGCGCAGGAAGCCGGAGTCGACACCCAGCTTCTCGGCGATGTGCTGCAGCGCCCCGCTCGCCGGCTGGCGACGTCCGCTCTCGACGAGGGAGACGTAGCTGGCCGACAGCAGACCGTCGGCGACCTCCGCCTGGGACAGCCCTCGCTGGAGTCGGACAGTGCGGATGCGGGCTCCGATCGCCGCCCGGGCGTCGGAATCCGAGACGGTCTGAGCTTGACGAATCGCCATGACGCTATTTCACTACGAGGTGTCACGTCCGCGCCAGCCCCCCAACCCCCCGGGAGGTAGAGGTGTCGCGAACTCAGCGTTTCATCGCCGCCGCATTGACGACCTTGGCCCTGGTGGCCGGCGTCGGGACGGCGGCTGCGCTCAGTCCACACCAAGCGGCCGCCGTGGCGCTCAACAGCCCGCCGCGGTGTTGCTGAGGCGGGCCGCAAGGACGGCACCCGGGTTTCGCCCCCCGAACCCTGGGTGTCGTCCCCTTGCCACGACCTAGTCAGGTCCGGCTCGCTCGCCATTCGCCGGCGACCCGCAGCAGGACGTCTCCCGCCTCCGGCTCGGCCACCGTGATCCGGCACCCCTCACCGGGGAAGGGCCGTACGACGATGCCCGCTTCGCCGCACCGCTGAGCGAACTCGACGGTCTCCTGACCGAGGGCGAGCCAGACGAAGTTCGCCTCCGTTACTGGTACGGACCACCCTTGAGCGAGTAGGCCGTCACGGATCCGGCCCCGTTCCGCGACCAGCGACTCCACCCTCTCGAGCAGGGCGTCCTCGCGCCGCAGCGACTCGATCGCCGCCCGCTGGGCAACGCCCGAGACACCGAATGGCACCGCCGTCTTGCGCAGCGCGTCGGCCACCGGCTCGTGCGCGATGGCGAACCCGACCCGGAGGCCGGCCAGTCCGTACGCCTTCGAGAACGTCCGCAGGACGCAGACGTTCGGACGGTCGCGGTAGAGGTCCACGCCGTCGGCGGCGGCGGGATCGCGGACGAACTCACAGTAGGCCTCGTCGACGACCACCACGATGTCGTCGGGAACGCGGTCCAGGAAGGCGGTCATCTCGTCTCTCCCGACGACCGGCCCCGTGGGGTTGTTGGGGCTGCAGACCAGGATCAACCCGGTCCGGCCGGTGATGGCGTCGGCCATCGCGTCCAGATCGTGGCGGGCCGACGGGTCGAGCGGGACGCGAACCGCAGTGGCTCCGGAGATGCCGACCACGATGGGATAGGCCTCGAAGGAGCGCCAGGCGTAGATCACCTCGTCGCCCTCGGCCGCCGTTGCCTGCAGGACCTGTTGCAGGACGCCGACACTGCCCGTGCCGGTCGCCACGTGGGAGGCCGGGACGTCGAAGCGCTCGGCAACGGCGGAGACCAGGCCGGTGGCGAACATGTCCGGATACCGGTTCATGACGCCGGCCGCCTCGGTGACCGCCTCCAGGACGCCGGGCAGCGGCGGGTAAGGATTCTCGTTGGACGAGATCTTGTAGATCGGCGGTCCCTCGCCCGTGGCCGCTGCCGGACGGCCCGGCCGGTACGAGGGAAGGGCATCGAGAGCACTGCGGAGCCGGGGCTTGCTGGACATGGCCGTCACCTTAGAGCGCGGCGGGTCCGGGATGCGTGGCCGGTTCGCCGAGAGACGTTGACACTAGTGTTGGATGCTATCGCTAATGTCACCCTGGTGGCCGTGAACTCCCGCCGAGGTTATGCCTACGTCACGCTCGCCGCGGCGCTGTTCTCGGTGAACGCATCGGTCTCGAAGGTGGTGCTCGAGGCGGGCATCGAACCCGCCCGGCTCTCGGCCCTGCGCTGCACAGGCGCGGCCCTCGGCATCGGGCTGGTGCTACTCACCGTCGCACCGGGGCGACTACGCCTCACGGCGCGCGAGATCCCCGCTCTGGCCGTCCTGGGCGTCGCGGGCGCGGCACTGGTCCAGTGGCTGTACTTCGTGGCGATCGACCGGCTCCCGGTCGGGATCGCGCTCCTCCTGGAGTTCACGGCGCCGGTACTGGTCGCGCTCTACACCAGGGTGGTGCTGAGGCAGGACGTCCGGGCGCGGACCTGGCTGGCGATCGCGCTGGCCCTCGGCGGGCTCGCGCTGGTGGCGCAGGTCTGGCGCGACACCGGGCTGGACCCGGTCGGCGTCGTGGCCGGGCTCGGGGCCGCAGCGTGCCTCGCCACCTACTTCCTCGTCGGCAGCCACACCGCGGCGACGCGTGATCCGGCGTCGCTGACCTTCTACATGTTCGCCTTCGGTGCGCTGTTCTGGGCAGTGGCCACGCCGTTATGGACCTTCGACCCGTCGGTGCTTGCACACGAGGCGTCGATGCTCGGCGCTCTCGATGCGCTGGTGGTGCCGGTGTGGGTCGGCGTCGCCTGGGTGATAGCGCTCGGCACGCTCGTTCCGTACTCACTGAATCTCGCCGCGCTCCAGCACATCAGCCCGACCGCCGTCGGCGTGGTCGGCATGTCCGAGCCGGTGGGGGCCGGCCTCGTCGCCTGGGCCTGGCTGGGCCAAGCCCTCTCACCGGTGCAGATCGCCGGCGGCTTCGTCGTTCTCACCGGCATCGGGCTCGTCCAGCACGCGCACCCCCCGTCACCTGCCGAGCCGGCGCCCTCCGAGGTCGCCGTCCCCGGCTGACCCGACCGGGCCGCGCGACGAGGTTCGTTCCCAGGTGGCCCTCGGCCCGATACGCTCCCCCCGTGCAGCTGATCGTTCGCTTGATCATCAACGCCATCGCGCTCTGGATTGCGACACTGATCGTCACCGGCGTCGACGTCACCGCATCGTCGACGCAGGGCGAGGTCCTGACGATCCTGGCCGTCGCTGTGGTGTTCGCGGTCGTGAACGTCCTGGTGCGCCCGATCGTCAGGCTCCTGTCGTTGCCGCTGTACGTGCTGACGCTCGGACTGTTCACTTTGGTCGTCAACGCGCTGATGCTGCTGCTCACCTCGTGGATCGCCGACCTGCTGGACGTGCCGTTCACGGTCGACGGATTCTGGGCCGCGCTGCTCGGCGGCCTGGTCATCTCGTTCGTCAGCTGGGCGCTGAACCTCTTGCTTCCGGACTAGGCGGCCGAGACTCCACGGGCCGCGTCCGGCCGAACCCGCACCTGGCGGCACCGACAACACGTGGGTCGGTGCTTCCCCCCTGGCATGCCGTGTCGTACCGTGGGGGCCACTTCCTGCACGACGATGGACGCCCGGCTCACGCGGAAATGTGGAACAGGTGTCGCGGGGGTCGTTGTGCCCACATTTTCGCGCTTGCGGGAGGGTGAGAGACCGATGGCGAACGGCTTCGGAGTCGTGGGTTCGGTGCTGACCGAGAAGCCTCCGGCGGACAGTCCGTGGACCACCGGGCCCTCCGCCCCGATCACCCCGGCGCCCGCGCCGCTGACGACCGCGGCCGAGGCCCGCGAACGGTCCTGGTACGAAGGGCTGCTGGGCGGACGAGAGTACGAGGTCGTCTACGACGACGCAGAGGGCTACCCGCTGTTGGCCTTCGCAGAAGGGCAGTGGTACGACGTCACGTCGTTCACACCGCGCCCGGTTTCCGTTCGCTACGCGTTGCGGCGCGATCCGGCCTGGTCCGGCGCGGTCGTCCAGACGGTGTGCCTGTGGATGCGTGGCCATCCCCACCACGAGCGGTCCTTCGAGCTTGCCACCGAGCTCGCACTGGCCGTCGGCGAGCTAGCCCGCCACGCAGGCCACGGAGCGGTCTGAGCCCCGGCGGCGACGTCGCCCCTGGCGCCGCCTTCCGCATCTGCCTGGTCTGTCTGGGCAACATCTGCCGGTCTCCGATGGCAGCGACGGTCCTGCGGCATCGGCTACGCAAGGTCGGTCTGGCGGACCGCGTGGTGGTGGAGTCGGCAGGAACCGGTGCCTGGCACGTCGGCGGTCCCGCCGACCAGCGGGCGCTCGCGGCACTCGACGCCCGCGGGTACCCGGCCGAGGACCACGTCGCCCGCCGGTTCGGGGTGGAGTCGTTCGCCGACTACGACCTGGTGCTGGCCATGGACCGGGACAACCTCGCCGACCTCAACCTGATCGCACCGGACGCCGTCAGTCGGGAGTCGGTGCAGATGCTGCGAACGTACGATCCGGCAGCATTGGCGGCCGGGGACCTCGACGTCCAGGACCCCTACTACGGCCCGGACGACGGGTTCAACCGCGTCCTCGACCAGGTGGAAGCCGCGGTCGACGGGCTCGTCGGCGCGCTCAGCCGCGAACTGTCGGACCAGCCGCGTGCCGACTGACCACACCGGTCTCGCCGTGAGCGCCGACGTGGTCAGCCGGCTGACAGGGTCGTCCGTGACCGGCATGTACCCCGTGGGCGGCGGCGACATCTGCGAGAGCAGTGCGGCCAGGCTCTCCGACGGCCGGACGGTATTCGTCAAGGCGCGGCCGGGGATGCCGGCGGACTTCTTCGCGACCGAAGCGCAGGGGCTGCGCCGGCTGGCGGCCGTCCAGCACGGTGTGCCGGTACCGCAGGTCATTGCGGCCGACGATTCCTGCCTGATCCTGCAGTGGCTCGAGACCGGACCGCCGTCCAGAGTCTCGGCCGAACGGTTCGGCCGGTCGCTGGCCACGACGCACGCGTCCGGCAGCGAGGTCTTCGGAGCATCCGACGGCGACGGTTGGATCGCCACGCTGCGGCTCCCCGGGGGCCCATGGCGGTCCTGGGCGGAGATGTGGGCCGAAGGTCGGGTGCTGCCGTACCTGCGTGCCGCCGTCGACGCGTCGGCGGTCGAACCGGCGGACGCGCACGACATCGAGCGGGTGCTCTCCGACCTGGCCCGGCTGGCCGGGCCGGTCGAACCGCCGGCGCTGGTGCACGGCGACTTGTGGGCGGGAAACGTGCTGTGGTGCGCGGACGGCATCGCGAGACTGGTCGATCCCGCCGCCCACGGCGGTCATCGCGAGACCGATCTCGCGATGCTCGCGCTGTTCGGGTGCCCTCATCTCGACCGGATCTTCCGCGCGTACGACGACGTCGCACCCCTCGCCGACGGCTGGCGGGCCCGCGTCCCGCTCCATCAACTCCACCCAGTTCTCGTCCACACCGTGCTGTTCGGCGGGTCCTACGGCGCCCAGGCGGGCCACCTTGCCCGCGAGGCGCTGCGGGCCGGCTGACCGGGGCACATCCGACGATCGGAGTCACCGCCGACCCGGTAGGGTTCGACGGCTCGGTGCGGATCGCCGGGTCGCTCAGCCTTCCGGCGGACCGCGAGCACCCGCATCAAAGAACGAGCGGCCCACCGGTGGTGGCCGATAGTTTCGGGCATGTCCGTCCGACCCTGGGGAGCTCGCATGATCACAGCCCACGAGCTGCACAAGCGCTACGGCGACAAGGTGGCCGTCGACGATCTCACCTTCGACGTCCGCCCTGGCGTCGTCACGGGCTTCCTGGGGCCGAACGGTGCCGGCAAGTCCACCACGATGCGACTGATGCTCGACCTCGACCACGGCGGCGGCGAGACGCGTTTCGACGGCAAGCGTTTCCGCGACATCCGCGACCCGATGCGCGAGATCGGAGCCGTGCTCGAAGCGAAGTCGTTCCATCCCACCCGTACGGCACGCAACCACCTGCGGATGCTGGCGGCGGCCAACCGGATCCCCACTTCGCGCGTGGACGAGGTCTTCGAGATCGTCGGTCTCACCGAGGTCAAGCACAAGAAGCCCAAGGGCTTCTCGCTCGGCATGGCGCAGCGGCTCGGGCTGGCTCAGGCGCTCCTCGGAGATCCCCCGGTCCTCATCCTCGACGAGCCTGCCAACGGCCTCGACCCGCACGGAATCCACTGGCTCCGCGACGTGCTCAAGGCACTGGCCGGCCAGGGCCGCACGGTGTTCGTCTCCAGTCACCTGCTGGCCGAGATGTCGCTCATGGCCGACGAACTGGTCGTCATCGGCCGCGGCAAGATGATCGACAACGGCTCCGTCGCCAGCTTTGTCGGACGCTTCACCCAGGCCACGGTCCTGGTCCGCTCTCCCGCGGCCGAGTCGTTCGCCGACACTCTGCGTGGTGAGGGCGCCGCCGTAGAGGCCCTGCCGGACGGCGCGCTCATGGTCTCCGGCGCCGGCGCGTCGGAGATCGGTGAGCTGGCCCACCGGACCGGCGCCGTCCTCCACGAGTTGGCGCCGCAGAGCGCCTCGCTCGAACAGGCCTTCATGTCCGCGACCGGGGCGTCCGAGGAGTTCATCGCCCAGGAGTTCGCCGACTCTGCCGCCGGCGTCGACACGGCCGGTACCACAGAACGTAGCGGCGACGAACCCGGCACCACCTCGGCACCAGGAGGTGCCGCGTGACCGACGCGCTGCGCTTCGAGTGGATGCGGATCCGCACCCTCCGATCGACCTACTGGTTGATCGGGCTCGCCCTGCTGCTCAGTGCCGTGGTGGCACTGATCTTCGGGCTCGCCACCCGATCGGACCCGCTCGACGTCGTCATGATCGGCCGGGCCGTGACCGCCGGCGGTGATTTCGGCGTGCCCTTCCCCGCCATCTTCATGGCGATAGTCGGGATCTTCGCAACCGGTCACGAGTACCGACACAACACGATCCAGCCCACCCTCACCGCGATCCCCCAGCGCTCGAGGCTGCTGGCGGCCAAGGTCATCGTCGTGGTGGCGACCGCCGCGGTCGTCGCCGTCGTCGCCATATTCCTGAGCTGGCTCGTGTTCATGATCGCCCGGGGCGAATCGGTGCCACTGGGCGACTCGCCCTTGCCCGAGGCGCTGGCCGGCTACGTGGTCTACACGGTCCTCTGGGCCGTCCTCGGGCTGGCCCTGGCGCAACTGTTCCGCGGTGTGCCGTCGGCGATCGTCGTGATCTTCGTGTTCCCGTTCATCGTCGAGACCGTCATCGTCGGGCTGTCGTTCATCCCGGCCCTCGACTGGCTCCAGCCGGCCCTGAAGTTCCTGCCCTTCTCCGCCGGCTCGCGGCTGTTCGCCTTCGAGGACTTCCCCACCGGCGAGGGTCAGCCGAACTTCGACTTCCTGGACCGCTGGGTATCCGGCGGCGTGTTCGCCGCGTTCGTCGCGATCATCCTCGCGATCGGCTGGGCGCTGTTCCAGAAGAAGGACGCCTGACCTTCCCATGCACGCCCCGCGAGAATGATCTCGGTGCGCCAGGACTCAGATGCGGACGATGCCTGCCGACGTCCGGAAATGGGCGGCCAGCACGCCGGGCTGACCATGGGGGGCCACCCATTCGACCTCGACGTCGTCGAGAGGGTGGTCCTCCGGTTCGCCGAGCCACTCGGCCACCCGGTGCGGGTTTCCGGCGATCTCGAGGCAGACCAGATCGACACCGTCGCCGCCACCTGCGGTCGCCGACGGATGCTGCTCGGCGTCGGACTCCCAAC
>JBOGDU010000192.1:0-6772 GCA_050743145.1 Jiangellaceae bacterium
CGTTCGCGATCGTCGTGAGCTGCTCGGGACCCGAGCCGCACGGTTCGCCGCTCTGGTTGGGAAGCTCGCGGTCGGACTGCGGGAGGTCGTAGGACGCGGGACCCGGAACCTCGGAGTCGGGCTCGTATCGGCCCGACTCCAGCGCCGCGGCGGCCGTCACCACCTTGAAGACGGAACCGGGTGGCAGCGTCTGGGCGGTGGCCCGGTTGCGGTCGGGTTTGTCGGGGTCCGCCAGCAGCGCGTCCCACGCCTCCTGCTGCTCGGCGATGGAGTGGCTGGCCAGCGGGTTCGGGTCGAAGGAGGGCTTGCTGACCATCGCCAGGATCGCGCCGGTCGACGGGTTGAGCGCGATGACGGCGCCCTTGTTGTCGCCGAGTGCCTCGTAGGCCGCCGCCTGCGCCGCCGGATCGAGCGTGAGCTTGACCGTGCCGCCCTGGGGCTCACGGTTGGTCACCAGGTCGACCAGCCGCCGCACGAACAGCCGGTCGTCGTTGCCCGAGAGAATCTCGTTCTGGGAGCGCTCGACGGCGCTACGGCCGAACACGAACGAGTAGAACCCCGTGGCATGGGCGTACAGGAGCGCCTGCGGGTACTGGCGCAGGTAGGCGAACTCGCCCTCGCTCGGTACCGACTGGGCGACCGGCACATCGCCGACCAGGATCGGCCCGCGCTCGCGCGCGTACTCGTCGAGCAGCACCCGGCGGTTGTCCGAGCGGGCGTTGAGCTCGTCGGCCTGGAAGGCCTGGACGTAGGTGATGTTGGCCAGCAGTGCGAGCACGAGCAGCATGCAGCCGGCGGCGACCCTGCGGATCGGGGAGTTCACGGCAGCTTCACCACCTGCGTGACCGCGTCGTCGACCGTCATCGGGTGGACGGGCGGCGCGGGCTGTCGGGCGGCGTCGGACAGCCGCATGAGCAGGGCCACCAGCACCCAGTTCATGACCAGAGACGAGCCTCCCAGCGAGAGGAACGGCGTGGTGAGGCCAGTCAGTGGGATCAGCTTGGTGACTCCCCCGACGACGATGAAGACCTGCAGGAGGAGGCCGGCCGCGAGTCCGGTCGCGAGCAGCTTGCCGAACGGGTCGCGCAGCACCAGAGCGGCACGCAGTCCACGCGATGCCAGCAGGGCGTAGATGAGGATGATCGCGATCAGGCCGGCCAGCCCCAACTCCTCGCCGAACGCGGCCGCGATGAAGTCGCTTTCGGCGAACGGGACGAGGTCCGGTCGGCCCCGGCCGAGCCCGGTGCCGATCTGCCCTCCGTAGGCGAGGCCGTACAGCGACTGGACGATCTGGCCGAACCGGTCGGTGTCGGCAAACGGGTCGAGCCATCCTTCGATCCGGGTCCGGACGTGGCCGAAGGCGGCGTTGGCGGCGAGCCCGCCGAGCAGGCCGAGTGCCGCACCGACGACGATCCAGGAGATCCGCTCGGTCGCCACGTAGATCATCAGCACGAAGATGCCGAACAGGAGAAGCGACGGGCCGAGGTCGCGCTGGAAGGCGAGGATGCCCAACGCGGTGACCCAGACGATGAGAATCGGGCCCAGGTCACGCGCCCGGGGCAGGTCGACGCCGAACACCCGGCGCCCGGCGAGGGCGAGCGCGTCCTTGGTCCGGACCAGGTAGCCGGCGAATGCGACGATCAGGACGATCTTGGCGGCCTCGCCGGGCTGGAAGGTCATGGGGCCGATCTGGATCCAGATCTGCGCACCCCGAACGGCGTAGCCGAGGCCCGGCACGAGTGGCAGGAGCAGCAGGACGATCCCGAGCAGCCCCGCGGTGTAGGCGAACCGGGAGAGTATCCGGTAGTCGCGGATGACCATGAGCACGAGGACGAACAGGGCGACACCCACGACCATCCAGGTGAGCTGGACCGGAGCATCGACGGAAGTCGCGGTCTCGCCCGCCTGAGCTGCGGCCTCGGCGTCGGCCAGGTCGAGGCGGTGGATCATGGCCAGGCCCAGGCCGTTGAGCGTGACCACCAGCGGGAGGATGACGGGGTCGGCGAACGGGGCCCAGGTGCGCACCACGACGTGGGCGATCCCGGTGATCACGCTGAGCCCGGCGAGGTAGGCCAACGCATTCGGCGGGACCCGGCCGAGAGCACCCAGGTCGACGGCCACGTAGGCCATCGTCGCGATGCCGACCGCGAAGATCAGCAGCGCGAGTTCGGTACCTCGCCCTCGGCGGGGGGCCGCCGTAGCGGTGCTGGTCACGGCTCGTCCACGCATTCCAGCCCGGGGTATCCCGGCGGTGCGGTGGGCAGCGGGCTCGGTGTGAAGGTCGGCGTGGGCGATGCCGTCTGTCCTGGTGCGGTGCGGCCCGGGGTTGGCGTGGGTGTCACGGGTGACGGGTCGGGCGGCAACGCGGTCGAACTGGGCCGTGGCGCAAGCGGCGCCACGGCACCGGGCGCGGTCGGCGTCGGGCTCGGCATGGGAGCGGGACTCGCGGCAGGAGCGTGCGCACGGCATGCCTCGCTTCGCAGGCTGTCGACGATCTGTTCTGCGTCGGGCAGGTCCGCGGCGGGAATGGTGTCGGTCACGCGGTTGCGGTACAGGGGCGGCAGTGAGCCCATGGGCAGGTCGGCGGCGATGGCGTGGACCGACGACAACCGCAGCGGGCCTACTTCCTGGGAGACGCCGCGAAAGATGGCCACCTCGCCGGCCTGGTCGCCCACATAGTACTGATCGTTCACGTAGTCGTCAGCGAGCCGGACTCCTGCCCACGCCACGGCGGCCACGACGGCGACCACCGCGAGCCGACGCAGCCAGCGGAACCGGCGCGGCGGCCGTGGCGCGTAGCGGAGCTCCTCGTCGTCGTGCACGTCGCCGGTGGATCGCCGGGAGCTGTCTGAAGTCCCCAGCAGTGCGCGCATCGCGGCGCCCGGGCCGCGCCGGACGCGCCTTTCCGGCTGGGCCTGCGCCGTCTCCCCCGATGCCGCACCGACGAGGAACACCTCGGCGGTGTCGTCGGCCGAGGGCGGTGCCTCGGTCTCGATCACGTCGGCGACCACGCAGGAGATGTTGTCGGGGCCGCCGCCCTTGAGCGCCAGCCGGATGAGGGCCTCGGCCGCCTCTCCGAGGTCTTCGTGCTGGGCGAGTGTGTCGCGCATGGTCGGGTCGCGGACGACGCCGGACAGGCCGTCGCTGCACACCAGGAAGCGGTCACCCCCCCGTACCTCGATCATCTCGAGGTCGACGTCGGGATCGCCGTCACCCTGGAGTGCGCGCAGGATCATCGCCCGTGCGGGGTGGATGCTGGCCTCGTCGGCGGTGATGCGACCCTCGTCGACGAGGGACTGGACGAACGTGTGGTCGTGGGTGATCTGGCGCAGCTCGCCGTCACGCAGCAGATACGCTCGCGAGTCGCCGATGTGCGCGAGCGCGAGCGCCTCACCGGTCCAGAGCAGGGCGGTGAGCGTCGTCCCCATACCGCGCCGTTCGGGATCGGCGTCGACGATGGCCCGGATCCGGTCGTTGGCGGACTTCACCGCCGCCGCCAGCGCGCGGAGCGGGTCGCGATCGGTGCCCGCGTTCTCGATCTGGACGAGCTCCTCGATCGTCGCGGAGCTGGCGACCTCGCCGGCGGCGTGTCCGCCCATGCCGTCGGCGATCGCGAGCAGCCGCGGGCCCGCGTAGCCCGAATCCTCATTGCCCTCGCGGACGAGGCCGACGTCGGACCGGGCGACGTACCGGAGCATCAGTGGCATCGCCGCGGCCTACTTCCGGAGCTCCAGGACGGTCTTGCCCAACCGGACCCGGCTCTTGGCCCCCACGGCACTGGGGCGGGTGAGCCGTTCGTTGCCGATGTAGGTGCCGTTCGTCGAGCCGAGGTCCTCGACGTACCACTGCCCGTCGTGCATGACGAGCCTCGCATGCTGGGTGGAGACGTACTCGTCGGCCAGCGGCATCGTGCAGTCCGGACCGCGCCCGAACGTGATCGGTGCACCTCCCAGGGCAACGCTGCGGCCCCTGTCTGGTCCGTCGACGATGGCGACCTTCGTCGGCGTACTCCGGGACGGCTTTACCTGCCTCGCCGGCCTCGCGGCCACGCGCTCCTTCGTCGGTTTGGCCGGACGGACTCCGAACAGGTCGGCGCGCATCGCCGAGGTCACCGAGAGGATGAGCAGCCAGAGGACGGCGAGGAAGCCCAGCTTGATGACCGTGATGGTCAGCTCCGACACCCGTTCACCTCCGCGGCACCCTGCGGTGCACGTCGACGATCGTGGAGCCGAGCACGATACGGGACCCGTCGGATAGGGGCGCCTGCGCAGCTCGGACGCCGTCGACCACCGTGCCGTTGGTGGAGCCGAGGTCGACGACGACAAGCTGTGCCTCGGGCCCGGTGCCGTGGACGCGGATCTCGGCGTGGCGGCGCGAGACGCCGGGATCGTCGATGCGTAGGTCGCACTCGCTGCCGCGGCCCAGCACGAGGCCGGGCGCGACCACCGGGTGCTGGGTCCCGTTGATGACCAGATAGGCCGCCGCGCTTCTCTCGGTGGTCTCCGTGGGCATGTAGGTGGCGCCCCGGTCGACGCCGGCCCGGACGGTGCTGCGCACCCGGAACTGTCCCGTGCCCAGGTCGTCGTGCTCCTCGAACACGACCGTGACCGGACCGGTGAAGGCGTAGCTCTGGAGGTCGGCGTGCTCGCGAACCAGCTCGACCAGTTCGGTCGCAAGCGTGCCGGAGTACGGCGCAAGTCTTCCGTGGTCGTCGGAGCCGAGCTCGATGACGAAGTCGTTCGGCACCAGTGATCGTTCGCGCGAGACGATCTGGGCGTTGTTGTCGAGCTCGCGCTGCAGGGCCGCTGCGATCTCGACCGGCTGGACCTCGGCGCGGAACGCCTTGGAGAACGCGCCCGTGACCATGCCTTCGAGACGGCGCTCGAAACGCTGGAGTACGCCCACGGACACCTCCTTCCCCCATGCGACGCCGTCGGTCGGCGACCGACCCGATCGTAACCAGGTGGCGGCCTGCGGACGCATTACCGTGGACTGGGCGGGGCTGCCACCGTGTTAGCCTTGTGCGGCTCCGGGACGGCGTGACGCGTCCCCTTCAGGGGCCAGCGCGCGAGTGGCGGAATAGGCAGACGCGCACGGTTCAGGTCCGTGTGTCCGTAAGGACGTGGGGGTTCAACTCCCCCCTCGCGCACCCGATCATCTTGTAGTACCAGCATGGCTATCGAGCCGCAGGCGCTGGCTGCGGGCCGTCGATTTCGACGGGCCACGTTGAACCGTTGGTGGGGGTTCCGGCCCAGCAACGGTTCAACGATCATGGTTCCGGCGTTGGTCTCTGCACGTCGCATGAGAGGGTGGCTGCGCCGGCGCCACGGAGCTGCAGAGGAAGACCTGGCATGGCCGATGCGATGGAGATCTACCGAGATCACCCGACCGCCGACGAGATCGAGGACGTGCTGGCCCTGCGGGCGACGGCAACGGTCGGCACGATCAACGAGGACGGCTCGGTGCATCTCGCGTTCGTGATCTTTCTCCACCACGACGGACGGCTGTACTTCGAGACGTCATCGGTGACCCGGAAGGCCCGCAACGTTCAGCGGACGGGTCGCGCGTCCATGATCGTCCAGGGTCGTTCCACGACGTCCGGCCGTCATCTGATGGTGAGCGCCGAAGGGGCCGGGCGGGTGCTGAGCGGACCCGATGCACGGCAGATCAATCGCCGCCTTCGGGCGAAGTACATCCGTCCCGACGCGCTCGATGACATCGACTCGGCGTGGAACGCATTCGACGACGTCGCGATCGAGATCACGCCCGGCACGTGGCGCTCGTGGACGGGGTCGACGATGCACGCCGAGACCCAGAAATCGCTGAGCGTGTCATACGACGACGTCTGGCTGGACGACGACGATTGACGTGTCACGGGCGGTCGTAGGCTGCTGCGACCCGCTTCGGGACGACCATGCGCCAGGCGTCGATGACGAGTTCGCGCATCTCATCCTCGTCGATCGCGGCAAGCCACACCTGCACCCAGTGGTACCGCTCGTCGGACTTGACCGGCATGAGGAACTTCCCGGGCTCGGCCGCGACGAGGGCTGCTCGCTCGTCCTTGGGGAAGCCGAAGCCCATCGACGCCTCGTCGGGGGAAATCGCGACATAGACGACCCTGCCGACCCGGAACTTGATCTGGTCTCGGATCAGCCTCTCCTCGGTGCGCGGCAGAGACATCGCCACTCGTCGTACGTCCTCCGCCGTGACCATCCCCACCAGTCCCCAGAACGTCAGGTCGTCTCCAGGACGTCAGCGTCCCAGCCGCCACCGACAGAGCGATGCTCTCCGCTTCCTTGGGGCAGCGTCCGTGGTCAGGTCGCAGCTCAGGGTCGACTTGTCAGGGCGCACCTGTCCTGTGGTGCTGGTCGTCAGCGGCTGCACCCTGACAGCTCGGGCCGGAGGTAAACGCGGACAACTCGGCCCGCGTGGACAGCCGGAACGGCCGCCACCGCACTGACAAGGTGTAGCGCCTTGACAAGAAGTATGGTCGGTGGAACGGTTGGTTCATGCTCGAAGTGGCGGTGATCGAGGACCCGGCCGCGGCCGAGGTCTCGCTGGATCCGATTCGCGCCCGGTTGCTGGCCGACTTGGCCGAGCCGGCGTCGGCGACCATGCTCGCCGCGCGGGTCGGACTCGCACGGCAGAAGGTGAACTACCACCTGCGGGCGCTGGAGCGGCACGGGTTGGTCGAGTTGGTGGAGGAGCGCCGGAAGGGCAATGTCACCGAGCGGATGCTTCGTGCCACGGCGGGGTCGTACGTGATCTCGCC
>JBOGDU010000193.1:0-18002 GCA_050743145.1 Jiangellaceae bacterium
CGCGTCGCCGGTGACCAGGCGGGTGTTCCAGTCGACCGTGCTGGTCGTCGAGGAGAACACCACCTTCGGCATGTCCCGCCAGCGGCGGGCGAACTCGATCTCCGCCGGTGTGGCGCCAGGCTGTTGATCGGCGGTCGGCCAGTGGGAGCTCATCGTCTCCCACAGTTTGCGTCCGTACAGCGCCAGGCCCGTCGCCCCGACCCGGTCGGACCACCACTGGAACAGCTCGTCGCTCGGTACGCTCCAGCCGATGTCGTCGCCGGGCGCGGCGATGTAGCCGTCCAGGCTCAGGTTCATGCCGAAGGTAAGTTTGCGCATGGCGTCAGCCTCCCGTGGGTCGGTATTCGGCGTACAGACCAGCACGGCGCGGAAAATCATCGGTCGGGCCACACTGAGGGCCCGTCTGACCAAGCGTCGGCTGGCTGCAGCGCCAGCTCATGGACGTCGGGCGCCGGCTTGTGGCGCGCCACCTCGTCCCCGGCCGCCAGGACCTCAAACTGGTTCAGCACGCCGGCGCGGTCCAGATGCCGCTCCAGCCAGTCTCGCGGTGAGGAGGACGCGACTGCCAAGCGCGTGCCTCCTGACTGCGTCGCCTCGATTCGTCTCGACACCTCTGATCGTCGCGCTGAACCGGGCTGACCTGCGGCAACAGTGAAAGGACAGGTTGAGACGAGTCCTCTCATCTGCTTCGACTCGTCCTACTTGAACGCCGATAATGAACATTATGTCAACCCACCGCGTTCGAACGTCTCTCCCGCGCCGACCAGCGCCCGGCCTCCCACCGTCATCCTGTGGCGGGTTTTGCACGTGTCGGGCGTCCTCGACAGGTTGAAAGCCCGCCACATGTTGCGGACGCGGCGAGCGATTACTGTTGGTAGCCCTCGACTTCGTCGACAGGCCTGACCACAGCCTCGTCCGGGCTCTGGCCGGCGTCGCGCCGGGCCCGTCGTTGCCGCAGTAGGTCCCAGCACTGGTCGAGGGTCTCCTCGACCTGATGCAACTGCGCCTGCTCCTCCTGCGGATCGATCTCGCCGCTCTGGACGCGTTCGCGCAGGTGGTGCTCACGCTCGACGAGTGCCTGTACCTGCTCGAGTATCTGACGTTCATCCATCCTGGTCCTCCGGATCGTCGTCCGAGTCTCAGTGACCGGTCATCGGTAGCCGCGCGATCGGGCGCCCGCTCGCCGGGTGTGGGGCGATGGAGAAGCCGGCCCGGCGGAACATGCCTACCGTGCCGGTGTACATCTCGGCTCCCGGGCGCCGCTCCCCGACGTGTCCACCGGATACCCCTCGAGGATGCTCGCGCCGCCGGACCGGGCGAACTCGACGGCGGCCGCAAGCAGCGTGGTCCCAAGACCGCTGCGACGCCGGCGGGCGGGAAGCCAGAAGCACACTACCGACCAGACGTCCGTTTCATCCTGATTCGTCGGGCCAATGGTCCGGGACAGGAGAATCCGGGCGAACTGGTCACGGGGCGACACCGAGACCCATCCGACCGGGTCAGCGCCGTCGTACGCCAACAACCCGGGCACCGCGCCGTCGCGGGTGAGCCGCTCGATGACGTCGCGGTTGGCCCGGCCCCGCTGGGGCGGCGGGCAGGACACGCTGGCCGAGAAGTCCTTCGCGCGTACCCGGAAGTAGGCGCACCAGCAGTTGCTGTACGCGCCATTCGGCCCGAACAGGGTCACCAGGTCGTCCCAGCGGTCCGGCGTCGCTGGTGCAACCGAGACGGTCATGGGAGGATTCTGCCCGCTCCGAGCGGTTGATCCGCCCTCGTGGAGGGTTACGCTTGGGGCCACGATGCGACACCGTCCCCCGACCAGGTCGCTCATCGCGGTCCTGGTGGCAGTCCTCGTCGTCGGCAACGCCGCGCAGTCGGCAGCCGCGCAGGGGCGTCCGTTCGAGCCGAGGTTCGAGCAGCGCGTCACCGGCGACATCTCGATTGTCAGCGGCCGCGACGCTGCAACGGCCACCGCATCCCGCCCGGCTGGCAGCACGCTGCTGTTCGCCGGACTCTACTGGGGCGGTCGGCTTCCGACCGACCCGGCGACGGCTGGGCAGGTGACGGTCCGGATCGGGTCGAGGACACCCGCGGCCGTCGTAGCCGACCGGTTCGACACCGAACCGTATGGCTTCGGAGCCGTCGCCGACGTGACCGATCTCTTCGCCGGCACCGGTCCCTGGGTCGATCTGACCGTCGCCGACGGCGGTTCCAGCAGGTGGTCGCTGGTCACCGCGTGGAGCTCTCCGCTGGAGCCCCTCCGTGATCTCCGGGTGGTCGACGGGCTGGTCGACGCGACGGGCGCTCAGCCGGCCACGGCCACGGTGTCGGGCCTGTCCACGCCACGCCGGGGGCCGGTCGACACAACGGTCGCGGTGGTGACACACGACGATCCGGCCGAGGCGACCGCCGAGGTCGACGCCGGCCAGCGGTCGATGTCGGTGCCGGTCCGCCCGGTCGGCAGCGACGCCCTCGTCGCCGCTGTCACCACGGCGAGCGAGGCTGCGGCCGTCACCGACCTGGGTGTCGACACAACGATCTCCCCCGCCGCCGACGCCGGCAACGTCGTGGTCACGGTCACGGTCGCCAATCATGGCCCGGACGACCAGACCGGCCCGGCCATCGTGACCGTGCGGCCACACGCCGGCCTCGATCCGGACGCCGTGTCGCTCGCCAGCACCGGCGGCGCATGCGGACTGGCCGTGTTCCGGGCCGTCTGCGCCCTCGACCCCCTGGCCGCCGGCCGAGACGCCGCCGTGACGTTCACCGCCACGGTCACGGCGGAAGCCGGAACTGCGCTGGTCGCCGACGCCCAGGCGCTCACCCCGCAGTCCGACGTCGACCCGGTTGCGACCAACGACACGGCCGAAGCGGTGCTCGCGCCCTCCACCATTCCCGACGACGTCACCGAGGCCAGTCGGCCCGTGCACGCCCTGTCCGACGACCACTCCGAGCCGGATCCGGACGCCCCTTAGGTCACCCACTTTCCGGTTCGTCCCGCTGACCCGATACGCTTCGATCACCCTGCATGTGCCGGAGAACGATGCCTGGACGTCACGCATCCCCGCGCCGACGGCGCTCCTGGCCCCGGCGGCTCGCCGAGTTCGTCACGGCTCTCGTGCTCGTGGCGATCGCCGCGGTGGCGGCAAATGCGTTCATCGGCGATGGCCATGAGAGCTGCGAGCGGGCGACTCCTCTCGCCGTGCTCGCCGACCCTGCCATCGCCCCCGCGCTCTCCGAGATCGCGGAGAACTATGAGGGCACTGCAGCCTCGGTGAACGGCATGTGCCCACGGATCGAGATCACATCCCTGGCTGCCGCCGAGGTCGCGGCCGGGCTCGGCAGCGTCGTCACCGCCGATCTGTGGATCCCCGACTCGAGTCTGTGGGCGGAGCGGGTCGTGGCCGACGGGATCGCCCTCACACCCGGTGGATCCGTCGCGACCTCCCCACTGGTCGTCGTGGCGCCCAGACCTGTGGCCGAGCAGCTGGGCTGGCCCGACGCCCAGTTCTCCTGGGACGCCGTGGTGGGAGGCGACGGCGAGGCGACGATCGCCGATCCCACGACCACCGGCGAGGGACTCGCGACGCTTCTCGCGGTCGGCGCCGCCGTCGGCGTCGACGAGAGCGACCGCACCAAGCTCGTTCAGGCGATGACGTCGGTCGCCCACGCGGCCGTGCCCGACGTCGCCACCGCCTACGAGCAGGTTGTCCAGGATCCCGCCGGAGCACCGCTGTTCACCGCAACAGAGCAGTCCGTCGTCGCTCACAACGTCTCGACGCCGGACAGCCCGGTCGCGGCGCTCTACCCCGCGGAAGGCACGCTGATCCTCGACTATCCCGCGATCACGGTCGCCACGGCAGCCACGAGCTCAGGCACGTCCGCCGCCGCGGCGGCGTTCTCTGCGGCACTGGGCACTCCCGAGGCGGTGGCGATTCTCCAGGAGGCGGGTTTCCGCGCGCCTGACGGCGAAGCTCGCGACGACGCCGGTCTCGTCGACGGCGTCCAGGCGGCCATGCCCACCGCGCTGCCCACGCCGGAACCCACACAGGCGGCGCAGATCCTGCGCCAGTGGGCAGCCCTGTCCATCGACAGCCAGTTGCTCGCCGTCATCGACGTCTCGGGCTCGATGAACGAGGAGGTCTCCGCCGGGCAGACCCGCATCGAGCTCACCCGCGATGCGGCCAAGGCCGCGCTGGCGCTGTTCCCCGACACCAGTGCGATCGGCCTGTGGGCGTTCTCGGTGAACCAGGATCCGCCGAACGACTACGTCGAGCTCGTGCCGGTCGGTCTCCTCACCGAGCCGGTTGGGGAGGTCACGCGAAAGCAGGCGCTCGTCGCCGCCGTCGACGAGCTGCCGGACCGGGCAGAGGGTGGAACCGCCCTCTACGACACCGCCCTGGCCGCCTTCCGGACCGTGCGGTCGATCTACGATGCCGAGAAGATCAATTCGGTGGTCCTGCTCTCCGACGGGCGCAACGAGGACGACCCCGTCGGCATCGGCCTCGAGAGCCTGCTCACGACGTTGCAGACCGAGGTCGATCCTGCCCGGCCGGTTCCGGTCATCACGATCGGCATGGGCCCAGAGGCCGACCTGGATGCTCTCACGCAGATCTCCGAGGTCACCGGCGCCAAGGCCTACCGCGCCGAGGACCCGGCCGACATCCAGCAGGTGTTCCTGGACGCCATGGTCGAGCGCCAGTGCCGACCGAACTGCTGACCGCCACGGGCTGTGGTAGACGGAACGCCCCGGTTCGCCGATCATTGAATTGGGTACCTGACTACTCAGGTGTCACAGCGGGCTCACCCGTATCGAGGTGAATCGTGGCAAACGGTTCGGGGGCCGCCGTCGTCGGTCTGGTGATCGGCGTGATCCTTGCTGCCGAGGCCGCCGGCTGGGGCGGCGACGACGGCGACGGGCTCAGCCTCGAGTCCGGGGATTCCGACACCGGTCAAGACACCACGTCCGGCGAGCCCGACGTGCCGACCTCCGTCAACGGCGGGGCGACTGCCCGCCCGGACGACGCACTGATCACCGTCACCGACCGCTCCGGGCGCACCGTCGAGCTCGCCGTCCCCTGGGCTGCCGGACCCGACATCGCGAGCGAGGTGATGGGGATCCTCGCCGATCACCATGTCCACGCCGCCCACTGCCCGGATGTGACCGACTCGCATCGCCATCCGTTGTGCGACGCCACGACGAGAGTCGTGGTCATCGGCGTCGGTGGCGACGAGGTCGTGAGCGGTGCGATCCCCATCGACGGCATCGTCGACGCCTTGTCGGACGAGGGCTTCGCTGCCGTCTCGGCGTCACCGTGACGGTCGATGAGGCCGCCGTCCAGCCGTACGCGGTGGTCGACCTCGACGGCGTGCTGGCCGACGTGACGGGGCGGCTCCACCACCTCGAAGGCCGGCGCCGCGACTGGGCGGCCTTCTTCGCGGGCATACCCGACGACCCCACCTACCCCGAGGGCCTCGCGGTGGCCCGTGAGCTCGCGGTCGGGCATGACCTGGTCTATCTCAGCGGCCGCCCCGAGCACACGCGGGACGACTCGGAGGAGTGGCTGCGCCGTCATGACGCGCCGCCGGCGCGGCTCCTGCTCCGGCGCGACGGTGATCGCCGCCCGGCCCGGATCCTCAAGGTCGCGCTCCTCCGGCGCCTGCAGCGCGAGCGTCCGGTCACCGTCTTCGTGGACGACGACCCTGCCGTGTGCCGCGCAGCCCGCGATGCCGGATTCCGCGTCTTCGAGGCCACCTGGGGTCGTCCTCAGCCGACACTGTTCGACGCTCAGGAACGGCTCGGCCAGACATGACCAATCCGCGCAGCCTGCGGCGGCGAACCCATGGGTGAGACATGTCCGTCACCCGGGAGCTCGCGATGACTCGTGCCGCCCAACGGCCGTCCATCCGCGCTTTGGCGGCCCCATGATGGACAGAGTCGGCAGACTCGACCCCGTGAAGAGGTCGGGCAGGCCGGTCGGACTGCACAAGCGGTCCACCGGTACGGGGGCCGCGGGCGGCCTGCTCGAGGAACTGCTCGGGCGGGCCGCCCGTGGAGACCAGGCGGCGTTCACCGCGCTCTACGACGCCACGGCGCCCCAGGTGTACGGCACCGTTCTACGGGTCGTGCGTGACCCGTCGCAGAGCGAGGAGGTGACCCAGGAGGTCTTCATCGACGTCTGGCGGCACGCTGCTCGTTTCGACGTCGAGCTCGGATCTGCGCGCACCTGGATCCTCACCATGGCGCACCGCCGGGCCGTCGACCGGGTCCGCCGCGCCGAGGCCGCGAGCGACCGCGAGCACCGCGCCGCGTCGCGGTCGACGACCCGCGACTACGACGAGGTCGTCGAGACGGTCGAGCGCTCGCTCGAGGCCGAACGGGTCCGCCGGTGCCTAGAAGCGCTGACGGACCTGCAGCGCGAGTCCGTCACCCTGGCCTACTACCGCGGCTACACGTACCCGGAGGTCGCTCAACTTCTCGACGCTCCGCTGGGCACGGTCAAGACCAGGATGCGCGACGGGCTGGTCCGCATGCGTGACTGCCTGGGGGTGAGCCGATGACCGTCATGGCCGACGACCGGCACACCCTGGCCGGCGCCTACGCTCTGGACGCCCTCGACGACGGAGAGCGTCGCCTGTTCGAGGCCCACCTCGAGACCTGCGCCGACTGCCGGGCAGAGGTCGCCGAGCTCACGGCGACCGCGGCCTACCTCGGCGCGGCCAGCGCGGTTCCCGCTCCCCCGGCCCTGCGCGACCAAGTGCTCGCCGAGATCGCACGGACCCGGCAACTGCCGCCGCGGCGCAGCACCGCGCGCACCATCACGGGTATCCCCCGGTGGACGGTCAACGTCCTCGCAGCGGCCGCCACCGTACTCGCCGTGCTCGTGATCTCGCTCGGCGTCCTGGCCTGGCAGGCCAACCAGCGCGCCGATGACCTCGCCGCCGAGGCTGACCGGCTGGCCGCCGAGGCCCAGCGGGTGGCGGCTGTGCTGGCCGCGCCGGACGCGCAGAACGCCGCGGCCGACGTCGAGGGCGGCGGCCAGGCCTCCGTGGTCGCGTCCGAGACCCGCGGCGAGGTGGTCCTCATCACCGACGACCTGCCGGAGCTGAGCCCCGAGCAGACCTACCAGTTGTGGCTGATCGCCCCGGACGAGATCACCTCGGCAGGTGTCGTCGACGTCCCGGACACCGGCGACGTCACGTTCCTGACCGCGGGCGACCTGGGCGGCGTCACCACGATCGCGTTGTCGGTCGAGCCCGAAGGGGGCTCGGAGCAGCCCACCACGACCCCCGTCTGGGCGGCGGAGCTCGGCTCCAGCTGACCGGGCATCCCACCGTCGAGCGCGCGGTCGCCCGACACCCAGGGCACCAGGGACAGCAGCCGACTCTCGCGTTCGCTCCACAGGTGTCCGGCGCGGGTCGGCACCGGCCCGACGGCACCCGGTACCCCGTGGTCCGCGAGAAGGGCGGTCACGACCAGTCCGGCCGGCGTCCCACCTCCGCTCAGCTTGACGGCATACGGCGCAGAGTCCGTAGAGATCCCGCGCCACAGCTCCGCCGCCGCGTCCGCGCCGTGCCGCACCCGCTCGACCGAGGCGAGCTCGACTCCGAAGTCCTCCCTCACCCACCTGGCCAAGCGCCCACTCGCCGTCTCAGCCACCTCGTCACCGAACCACGGCTCAGGCCGCCAGCCGGTCGACGATCGCGCCGTACACACGCGGCAGCCGGCGGGCCAGCGGGACGATCCGGCGCCGGATCCGGCGGCGCTGGGCGGCGGTCACCAGCGCCGCGGTGAGCATCCGGTAGTCCCGGCTCTCCCGTCGCCAGGCCCGCTCGTAGTCGCCCGGGCGCCCGGCGGCGACGGCAGCCACCGCAGCCCTGGCCTGGGCGAGGCCGAGCCGTATTCCCTCGCCGGTGAGCGCGTCGACGTACCCGCCGGCATCGCCGACGAGCAGGATGCGGCCGGCCGTGCGGCGGACGGTCCCCTGCCACATCGGGCCCGCACCGCGCAGGTCGGACGCCGGCACGGTGCCACGGAGCCGCTCCCGGACGGCGGGTGCCGAGTCGAGGACCCGCTCGTAGTCGACGTCCCGGTGCCCGAGCACCGCGACCCCGACGAGATCCTGGCCGACCGGTGTCACGTAGACCTCGGCGTCGGGGGTCCAATGCACCTCGACGGCGTCACTCCACGGGGCGACCCGGAAGTGCCGGCGCACGCCGTAGCGGGCGGGGCGATGCGGAAGCCGTTGCAAGCCGAGCTGGCGGCGGATGGACGAGTGCAGGCCGTCACAGGCGAACAGCCAGCGCGCGTGCAGCTCTCCAGTGACCGTCACGCCCTCGGGGTCCTGTCGCACCAGGCCCACCCGGGTCCGCACGGTCTGTACGCCCACGTCGGCGGCCCGCGCCGCCAACTCCGCGTGCAGAGCCGTGCGACGCACGCCCCGCCCCGGCCCCGACCGGAAGCGGTGCTCGACCGCGAGGGCGCCGCCGACGTAGCGGATACCGGTGAGGTCGGGCCCCGGCGGGTCGACGCCGATGCGGGCCAGCAGCCGAACCGCACCCGGCATCAGCCCCTCTCCGCATGCCTTGTCGACCGGGCCGGTCCGCGGCTCGCAGACCACCACCGACAGGCCGGCGAGGCGGGCCTCGATGGCGGCGGCCAGGCCCACCGGGCCGCCGCCGACGACGAGGAGATCGACATCGGTCACGAGACGGTCGCCAGGGCGCGATCCTCGACCGGGATGCGCACTGAGAGCATCGCCGCGTTCGCCAGTGTGAACACCAGCGCCGTCACCCAGGCGGTGTGGACGAGCGGCAGCGCGGCGACCTCGACGACGACGGCCACGTAGTTGGGGTGACGCAGCCACCGGTACGGGCCGCTCGTGACCAGCGGCAGGCCCGGCACGACGATGACCCGGGTGTTCCACTGGTGGCCGAGCGTCGCCACGCACCACCACCGCAGCGCCTGGGAGGCCAGCACCAGGGCTAGCATCGGCCATCCCAGCCAGGGCAGGAACGGGCGGTCGGCCACGGCAACCTCGACGACGCACGCCACGAGCAGTGCCGTGTGTAGAGCCGCCATGACCGGGAAGTGGCCGCGCCCGTACTCGACGCCGCCGCGTTCGAACGCCCACCTGGCGTTGCGGGTCGAGACGACGAGTTCGGCCAGCCTCTCGATCCCGACGGCGACGACGAGGAGCACGTAGGCGGTCACGTCAGGGCTCCTCAGGCCACCGGAGCAGCACCAGCTCGGAGCAGAATCCCGGGCCCATGGCGAACAGAACGCCGGGTCCCCCGCCTTCGGGAGCCGGCTGATCCATCGTCGCCGACAGCACATGCAGGACGGACGCGGACGACAGGTTGCCGACGGTCGCCAGTGACCGCCAGGCGAGGCCGAGCTCGCCGTCGCGCAGGCCGAGGGTCCGCGCGGTCGCCTCGAGCACCTTCGGCCCGCCGGGATGGCCGATCCATCGCCGGATGTCGGCGATGCCGAGGCCGTACTCGCCGAGGAACTCGCGCGCATCGTCGCCCAGGTGCGCTTCCACGACGTCGGCAACGCTCGCGGCCAGCACGATCCGAAAGCCGCTGCCGCCGACGTCCCAGCCCATCACCCGCTCGGTGTCTGGATAGAGGCGGCTGCGCGTCGCGACGACGTCCGGACCGGCCAGGCCCAACCGGCGGGCACGCGCCGCACCGACCAGGACCACGGCGGCGACCCCGTCACCGAACAACGCGCTCGCCACCAGGTTGGCGGTCGAGTCGTCGTCGCGCTGCACCGTGAGCGAGCAGGTCTCGGCCGCCAACAGGACGGCCACGCCCTCGGGGTCGCCGCGCAGGACGTCGTGCAGCCGGGCGATGCCGGCGGCTCCGGCCACACAGCCCAGCCCGAAGATCGGGATCCTGCGGACGTCGTCACGCAGTCCGAGCCGTGGCACGAGGCGGGCATCGACCGACGGGGCGCCGATGCCTGTCACCGACACGGTCATCAGGACGTCGACGTCGGCAGGTGCGAGGCCGACCTCGGCGAGCGCCTCCTTGACCGCCTGCTCCCCCAGGTCGACCGCACAGGCCAGGAAGGTGTCGTTCGCCTCGCCGAACCCACCCAGCTCGCCGTAGCGGTCCAGCGGCAGGACGAGGTGGCGGGTGCGGACCCCGCTGGACTCGTGGAACCGCTCCAGCGCCGCCCGCCTGGTGCCCGTCAGCGCCAGCATCCGGGCGACCGCCTCGGTGATCTCGCTCTGGTCGTAGCGGTGCGTCGGCAGCGCCGTCGCCGCCGACACGACCCGAGTCATGCTGGCATCGTGTCAGACGGCCGTGGGCGCGGGCACGGGAGCGGCCCGGGTTAGGCTCGCCGGGTGCCTACGGAGATCGATCCCAGGTTCCTGGCTCTGCCGATGCGCCTACTGGCCGAGGCCGCACTGCAGCGCGCCCGCGAACTCGGCGCCGAGCATGCCGACTTCCGACTCGAGCGGATCCGCAGCCAGGGCATCTCGATGCGCGACGGGCGCCTGGAGGGCAGCCACGACGGCGAGGACGTCGGCTTCGCGGTCCGAGTCGTCCATGAGGGCACCTGGGGATTCGCCGCAGCCGTCGACCTGTCCACCGACGAGGCGGTCCGGGTAGCCGAGCAGGCGGTCGACATCGCCCGGGCGGCGCACGACATGAGCCCGGAGCGGATCGAGCTCGCCGACGAGCCGGTCCATCCCGACGCCACCTGGGTGTCCGCCTACGGCACCGACCCGTTCTCGGTGCCAGACGCCGACAAGGTCGAACTCCTGTCGGCCTACTCGCGCGGCGTGCTGGACCGCGACGGCGTCGACCACGTCACCGCGCGCCTGGACCAGGTGCTCGAGGGCAAGTTCTACGCCGACACCGCCGGCACGGTGACGACCCAGCAGCGGATTCGCCTTCATCCGGTTGTCGAGGCTCTCGCGGTCGACGCCGAAAGCGGCCGCTTCGAGACGATGCGGACCCTCGCCGCCCCGGCCGGCCGTGGCTGGGAGTACGTGACCGGCGCCGACGGGGTCGTCGACTGGCCGGCCGCCCTCGACGAGCTGCCCGACCTGCTGGCGGAGAAGCTGGCCGCACCGGGCATCGAGGCCGGGACGTACGACCTCGTCGTCGATCCCACCAACCTGTGGCTGACCATCCACGAGTCGGTGGGACACGCCACCGAGCTCGACCGGGCGCTGGGCTACGAGGCCAACTACGCGGGCACCTCGTTCGCCACTCCTGACCAGCTCGGCACGCTGCGCTACGGATCCCCGCTCATGCACGTCACGGGCGACCGCACCGTCGCTCACGGCCTGTCCACGATCGGGTTCGATGACGAGGGCGTCGCCGCCCAGCAGTGGGACATCGTGCGCGACGGCGTCCTGGTCGGCTACCAGCTCGACCGGCGGATGGCCCGCCTGATGGCCGCGACGCTGGGCACCAGCCGGTCCAACGGCTGCGCCTTCGCCGACTCGGCCGGGCACGTCCCGGTGCAACGCATGGCCAACGTCTCGCTCCAGCCCGCTGACGGCGGGCCGACGACCGAGGAGCTGATCTCCCAGGTCGACCGGGGTGTCTACGTCGTGGGCGACAAGTCCTGGTCCATCGACATGCAGCGCTACAACTTCCAGTTCACCGGGCAGCGCTTCTACCGGATCGCGAACGGGCGCCTGGCGGGTCAGGTGCGCGATGTCGCCTACCAGGCGACGACGACCGACTTCTGGGGTTCGTTGGCCGCCGTCGGAGGGCCGCAGACCTACGTCCTGGGTGGGGCGTTCAACTGCGGCAAGGCGCAACCGGGCCAGGTCGCGCCCGTGTCGCACGGCTGCCCGTCGGCCCTGTTCCGATCGGTGCGGATCCTCAACACCGTCGACGAGGGTGGTCAGTGAGCATGGCGTCGTCGCTCAGCGCACAGGAGATCGTGGAGCGGTGCCTGGAACTGTCCGAGGCCGACGGCAGCGTCGTCCTCGTCGACGACGGCCACAGCGCCAACCTGCGGTGGGCCGGCAACACGTTGACCACCAACGGCGTCATGCGGTCGCGCTCGGTCACAGTCGTCGCCACGATCGGTGCGACCTCCGGCACGGCCTCGGGAGTTGTCGCGCGGAGCGCGGTCACGCCCGAGACGCTCGAACCGCTGGTCCGTTCGGCGGAGCAGGCCGCCCGCGACAACGGTCCCGCGGAGGACGCACACCCTCTCGTCGACGGTGCCGTGGCCCCATCGTGGACCGAGCCGCCCGGCGAGACCTCGGTGTCGGTCTTCGCCGACATCTCCCCCGCGCTGGGTGACAGCTTCGCCCGGGCGAACGCGGAGAAGCGGCGCTCTTACGGGTACGTCGAGCACACCGTGGCCACCACGTACGTCGGTTCCTCGACCGGCCTGCGGCTGCGGCACGAACAGCCGACCGGGCACATCTCCATCACCGGCAAGTCCGCCGACCTCGACCGCTCGGCCTGGGTGGGCCACGCGTCGGCAGACATGGCCGACGTCGACGTGGCCGCCATCGACGCCCAACTGGTCCGCCGGCTGGCATGGGCCGAGCGAAGTGTCGACCTGCCCGCCGGGCGGTACGAGACGGTGCTCCCCCCGACCGCGGTCGCCGACCTGATGATCTACGCCTACTGGACGATGAGCGCCCGCGACGCCCACGAGGGCCGGACCGTGTTCGCCCGGCCGGGCGACGGAACCCGGGTCGGCGAGCGGCTCTCGGCGCGGCCGGTGTCGCTGTGGTCCGACCCGTCGGCGTCCGGCCTCGGCTGCGCGCCCTTCGTCGTCGCCCACGCCTCGAGCGCGGAGCAGAGCGTCTTCGACAACGGACTGCCGGTGGGCCGCACCGAGTGGATCAGGGACGGGTCACTGGCCGCCCTTCTGCAGACGCGGCACTCCGCCGAACTCACCGGCCTGGCCATGACCCCCGCGATCGACAACCTGGGCCTGACCGTCGACGGCGCACGAGGATCGGTCGACGACCTCGTCGCCGGGGTGGAGCACGGGCTGCTGCTGACCTGCCTGTGGTACATCCGCGAGGTCGACCCGCAGACCCTGCTGCTCACCGGCCTGACCCGCGACGGCGTCTACTTCGTCGAGGGCGGCGAGGTGGTCGGCGCGGTGAACAACTTCCGCTTCAACGAGAGTCCGGTGGCGCTGCTCGACCGGTTCTCGGCAGCGGGCGACACGGTTCCGGCGTTCAGCCGGGAATGGGGCGACTACTTCCCCCGCACCGCGATGCCCGCGCTCCGCGTCGACGACTTCAACATGTCATCGGTGTCGCAGGCGTCGTAGCCAATTCGACCGGCGCCTCCGCCAGGCGCTACGAGGTGAAAAGCTCGATGTCGAGGCTCATTCGGTCGTCACTCCGTGCGAGCGCAGGAAGCCCCGGATCGCCCCGCGCGGGTCGTCGGTGATCTGCGGTCCGTGCGTGAAGCCGGCCACCGTGTAGTCGAGCTCGGCCAGCCGCGTCGCCGTCTGGGTGGTCATCCTGAAGTCAGTGCACAGAGCGCGTGGCGACCAGCGCAGCCCGCGGACGTTGAAGATCGAGTCACCGGTGATCAGCAGGCCGCTGCCGCGGTGGAGCAGGCCCACATGGCCAGGGGTGTGCCCCGGCATGTGGATCACTTCCAGGCCGCCACCGATGTCGAGCATCTGACCATCGACGAACTCGTCGGCGACCTCGGCCGGTCCGAAGCGCTCCCCCGGCATGCGTTCGAGCAGCCGTCCGCCGAGGGTCGAACGGTCGCGACCGGGCGAGCGCCCGCTGCGAACCGACGCGGCATCGTCCTCGTGCGCCACCACTGGAGCGCTGGTCCGGTCGACGAGCTTGGCCAGTCCACCCGCGTGATCCGGATGGGCATGGGTGAGCACGATCCGACTGACCTCCGACGGCGCCGTGCCGATCCACGACAGCGCCGCGCCGATCCTGCTCGGAGCCCTCTTCGTACCCGTGTCGACCAGCGTGACCCTGCCGTCGGGATCGAGGAACGCGAACGAGTTGACCAGGTCCCACGGCGCGGTCGGGATGCGGTACACACCGGGGACCAGTTCGACGGCCGGGATCTTGGCCATGAGGTGCCTCCACGTGCCTTGACGGTATCGTCAGGTGTTCATTCCGCCGTGCTCTCGAAGGCCTCCGGAGCCGGGCAGGAGCAGACCAGGTGCCGGTCGCCGTAGGCGCCGTCGACGCGCCGAACGGGCGGCCAGTACTTGTCCACCCGGGCAGACGCCGACGGATACACCGCCGTGTCCCGCGGGTACGGGTGCGTCCACTCCCCCACCAGTGTGACCGCGGTGTGCGGGGCGTTGCGCAGCGGGTTGTCCTCGCGCGGCCACTCCCCTGCTGCGACCCGGTCGGCCTCGGCTGCGATCGCGATCATCGCATCGCAGAACCGGTCGAGCTCGGCCAGGTCCTCAGACTCGGTCGGCTCGATCATCAGCGTCCCGGCCACCGGGAAGGACATGGTCGGAGCGTGGAAGCCGTAGTCGATGAGCCGCTTGGCGACGTCGTCGACAGTGACGCCGGTTGCCCTGGTCAGCGGTCGCAGGTCGACGATGCACTCGTGGGCGACCAGACCGTTCCGGCCCGTGTACAGCACCGGGTAGTGCTCGCGCAGCCGCGCGGCGACGTAGTTCGCGGACAGCACGGCGACCTGGGTCGCCAGACGGAGGCCGTCCGGGCCCATCATCCGCACGTAGGCCCACGAGATCGGCAGCACGGACGCCGACCCGAACGGTGCGCCCGACACCGGCCCGACGCCTGTGGGCGGTCCGGCCTCGGGCAGCATCGGGTGGTTGGGCAGGTAGGGCTCGAGATGGGCCCGCACCCCGATCGGCCCGACGCCGGGTCCGCCACCACCGTGCGGGATACAGAAGGTTTTGTGCAGGTTGAGATGGCTGACGTCGGCGCCGAACTCACCGGGCCGGGCCAGCCCGACCAGGGCGTTGAGGTTCGCGCCGTCGACATAGACCTGCCCGCCGGCCTCGTGGACCAGGCGGCAGATCTCGCTGATGCCCTCCTCGTACACGCCGTGTGTCGACGGGTAGGTGAGCATGATCGCGGCGAGCCGGTCGCTGTGAGCGGCCAGCTTGGCGCGCAGGTCGTCGAGGTCGACGGTGCCGTCCTCGGCCGCGCCCACGACGACCACACGCATTCCCGCCATCACAGCGGACGCCGCGTTCGTCCCGTGCGCGCTGGACGGGATGAGGCACACGTCGCGCTGGGCGTCGCCGTTCGCGCGGTGGAACGCGCGGATGGCCAGCAGGCCGGCGAGCTCGCCTTGCGATCCGGCGTTGGGCTGTAGAGAGACCGCGTCGTAGCCGGTGATCGCGGCCAGCCACCGTTCGAGCTGACGCACGAGCTCCATGTAGCCCTGGGCCTGCTCGACCGGCGCGAACGGGTGGAGGGCGGCGAACCCGGGCCACGTCAGGGACTCCAGCTCGGTCGTGGCGTTGAGCTTCATCGTGCACGAGCCCAACGGGATCATCCCCCGATCGAGCGCATAGTCCTTGTCGGCGAGGCGGCGCAGGTAGCGCAGCATCGACGTCTCGGAGCGGTGCGTCGAGAAGACCGGATGGGACAGGTAGTCGGTGGTGCGCCACAGTCCGGCCGGGATCGCCTCGGTGCGGCCCTCGTGCTCACCGCCGGAGGCCCCGAAGGCCTTCCACACGAGCTGGAGGTGCGCGGTCGTCGTCACCTCGTCGCAGGCGATGCGGACGTGGTCGGCGTCGACGAGACCGAGGTTGACACCCAGCTCGGCGGCGGCCGCCACGACCGCCTCGGCCCGTTCGGGCACATGGGCGAGGACGGTGTCGAAGAACTCGCCGTGGACGACCTCGACCCCGCCGGCGCGCAGCCCCGTAGCCAGCGTGACGGCATGCGTGTGCACCCGTTCGGCGATTGCGCGCAGGCCGTCCGGACCGTGCCAGACGGCATACATCGACGCGACGACGGCGAGGAGCACCTGGGCCGTACAGATGTTCGACGTCGCCTTCTCGCGGCGGATGTGCTGCTCGCGGGTCTGCAGCGCGAGCCGGTATGCCTGGGCACCGTCGGCATCGACCGAGACCCCGACCAGACGGCCGGGTAGCCCTCGCTCGAGCCCTGACCGCACCGCGATGTAGCCCGCGTGCGGGCCACCGTAACCGAGGGGGACGCCGAATCGCTGCGACGTGCCCACGGCGATGTCGGCTCCGAGCTCGCCCGGTGGGGAGAGCATCGTCAACGCCAGCAGGTCGGCGGCCACGGCGACCATGGCTCCGCGGGCGTGAGCCGCCTCGACCAGCGGCGCCAGGTCGCGTATCCGGCCGGACGCACCCGGGTACTGGAGCAGGACGCCGAACAGGTCGCCCTCGGGCAGACCCGCCGTGAGGTCGGCCACGTCGACCTCGATGCCCAGCGGCTCCGCGCGGGTCCGCACCACGGCGATCGTCTGGGGTAGACAGTCGGCGTCGACCACGAGGCGGTTCGGCCCGCCACGGACCGACCTTCGCATGAGCGTCATCGCCTCGGCAGCCGCCGTGGACTCGTCGAGCAGGCTGGCGTTGGCGATCGGCAGGCCGGTCAGGTCGGCCACCATCGTCTGGAAGTTCAGCAGCGCCTCCAGGCGGCCCTGGGATATCTCGGGCTGATAGGGCGTGTACGCCGTGTACCACGACGGGCTCTCGAGGACGCGCCGGACCACAACCGGCGGGGTGACCGTGTCGTAGTAACCCAGGCCGATCATCTGGACCTGGCGCCGGTTGCGGCGCGCCAGCCCGCGGAGTTCGTCCAGGGCGCCGATCTCGGTGACAGCCGCCGGCAGGTCCATCCTGTCGTGAGCCTGGATCCCGGCCGGGACCGCGGCCTCGACGAGTGCGTCGAGCGACGGCTGGCCCACCGTCGCGAGCATCAGGGCGATCTCGTCGTCGCGGGGGCCGATGTGCCGGAGGACGAACGGAGCAGTGCTCCCGAGATCGGTCAGGGGGGACGGATCGGACATTGAGGGCTCCTCGACGGCGCGCGGCGACGGCTCCCCCCTCTGTCGCGTCGCCCGGCGACGGTGCTTCAGAGTGGCCTCGCCCGGACGGTCCGTGCTGCCTGAGAGGTTCCGGGGATGTTGCCCCTTCGGCGCTCCACGCCGGCTGCGTGAAGTCTCTCCCGGCCGGGGTCGACGGCTGCTCACCAAGCCTACCCCGCCGCGGCGGGATCGGTCGGTCAGGCGCCCGCGACCCGAGTACGGCGCCGCACGGCCAGCTCGTCGCCCGGGTGCTCACCGGGCTCCTCGCCCGGACGCTCGCCCGGCATCTCGACCAACGTGGCCTCGACCTCGCGCCACACCCGGCCGACGGCGATGCCGAAGACGCCCTGCCCGCCCTGGACGAGATCGACCACCTCGTCGGCGGACGTGCACTCGTAGACGCTGGCGCCGTCGCTCATCAGCGTGATGCCGGCGAGGTCCTCGACACCGCGGTCGCGAAGATGTCGGACCGCCTGGCGGATCTGCTGCAGCGAGACGCCCGTGTCGAGAAGCCGCTTGACGATCTTGAGTACGAGGATGTCGCGGAAGGAGTAGAGCCGCTGGGTGCCCGACCCCGATGCCGGCCGCACTGTTGCCTCGACCAGGCCCGTCCGCGCCCAGTAGTCGAGTTGACGGTAGGTGATACCTGCGGCGGCACAGGCCGTCGGACCGCGGTAGCCGACGTCGTCCGGGATCGGGCCGACCATGCCCTCGAAGAGCAAGCCCTGCCGCCCCGCTTCGGCGACGGCGTCTGCCGAGGGTGGCGCGCCGACCGGACCCGTTCCGCCCGTGGTGTCTCCGCTCACGCCGACCCCTCCGTCCTCGAACTGACACCCGCGACGCTAGGCGCGGGTGTCATGGCGGTCAACGCAACACGCGGGCCGAGTCTCGACCTCGACCTCAACTAGAGGGTTGCGAATGATCACGTTAAGCGGGTTGCGAATGATCACGTTAAGAGGGTCCCTCCCCCCTTTGCCGGGTCTGCAGACCTGGCATCGGACCCAGAGACCCTCTTAACG
>JBOGDU010000194.1:0-8991 GCA_050743145.1 Jiangellaceae bacterium
GGTTCTCGTACCGTGGTCCGATCTCGGTGAACAGGGTATGCACGACGCTCTTGTCACCGATCGTGCTGGCCACCTGCCGCCGCGCGTGCAGGTCGCCACGCTTGGCCTTGGTGATCAACCGCTCGGCGACCGGACGCAGCCGGCGAGCCCTGGCCTCGGTCGTGGTGATCCGGCCGTGCTCGAACAGCGCCGTGGCCAGGTTGGCCAGGATGTGGCGCTGGTGCGCCGGCGAGCCGCCGAGGCGGGCACCCTTGGTGGGGGCGGGCATGATCTCTCCTCGTGTGAAGGCGGCTGCGGGACGGTACGCGTCCCCCAGCCCCTAGGTCAGTACTGCTCGTCTTCGGCGTAGGACTGGTCCTCGTCGCCGTAGGTGTCCACGGCCGCCGCCGGGTCGAATCCGGGCGCACCGTCCTTGAGCGCGAGGCCCATGGTGGCGAGCTTGGCCTTCACCTCGTCGATCGACTTCTGCCCGAAGTTGCGAATGTCGAGCAGGTCCGCCTCGCTGCGCGAGATGAGCTCGCCCACCGAGTGGATGCCCTCGCGCTTGAGGCAGTTGTACGACCGGACAGTGAGCTGCAGGTCCTCGATCGGCAGCGCGAGGTCGGCTGCCAGCTGCGCGTCGACCGGCGACGGGCCGATCTCGATGCCCTCGGCGTCCACGTTGAGCTCGCGGGCCAGTCCGAACAGCTCGACCAGCGTGGTGCCGGCCGAGGCCACGGCGTCACGGGGGCGCATCGACGGCTTGGTCTCGACGTCGACGACGAGCTTGTCGAAGTCGGTCCGGCCCTCGACCCGGGTGGCCTCGACCTTGTAGGTGACCTTGAGCACCGGCGAGTAGATCGAGTCGACCGGGATCCGGCCGATCTCGGCATCGGCGCGCTTGTTCTGCACCGCTGAGACGTAGCCACGGCCGCGCTCGACGGTCAGCTCCATCTCGAGCTTGCCCTTGCCGTTGAGCGTGGCGATGTGCAGGTCGGGGTTGTGCACCTCGACACCGGCCGGCGGGGCGATGTCGGCCGCCGTGACCGCGCCCGGACCCTGCTTGCGCAGGTACATTGTCACCGGCTCGTCGTGCTCGGAGGAGACCACGAGCTCCTTGAGGTTGAGGATGACGTCGGTGACGTCCTCCTTGACCCCCGGGATGGTCGTGAACTCGTGCAGCACTCCGTCGATGCGGATCGAGGTGATCGCCGCACCGGGGATGGACGAGAGCAGGGTCCGACGCAGCGAGTTGCCGAGCGTGTAGCCGAAGCCGGGCTCCAGCGGATCGATCGTGAACCGGGACCGGGTCTCGTCGACCGGCTCCTCGGCGAGGTTGGGACGCTGGGTGATGAGCACTGGTGTTTCCTCTCCGCGACGCCCGCTATATGACGGTCGCGACTAGTGGTCTGGTCGAGCTCCGGCACTCCGCTTCGCGCCGAGCCGGCACTCTCCAGAGGCTGGCATCCGGTCGGAGGCCAGGTCGGTTCGAGCCGAGCTCCGGGTCACTTCGAGTAGAGCTCGACGATGAGCTGCTCCTGGACCTGCGTGTCGATCTGCTGCCGGACCGGGAGCTGGTGGACGAGGATGCGCATCTGCGTGGGCAGGACCTCGAGCCATGCAGGCACGGGACGTTCGCCGTGGGTCTCTCGGGCGATGATGAACGGGGTCATCTCCAGCGACTTCGGCCGGACGTCGATCACGTCGTGCGGTGCGACGCGGTAGGACGGCACGTTGACCTTCTGGCCGTTCACCAGCAGGTGACCGTGCACGACCAGCTGGCGGGCATGCCTGCGGGTGCGCGCCAGGCCCGCGCGGTAGACGACGTTGTCGAGCCGGGACTCGAGGATCTGCAGCAGCGCCTCGCCGGTCTTGCCCTGCGTGCGGTTGGCCTCCTCGTAGTAGCGGCGGAACTGCTTTTCGAGGATGCCGTAGGTGTAGCGGGCCTTCTGCTTCTCGTGCAGTTGGAGGCGGTACTCGCTCTCCTTCTGCCGACCGCGCCCGTGTTGCCCGGGTGGGTAGGGCCGCCGCTCGTAGGCCTTGTCGAAGCCGACGAGGTCGACGCCGAGGCGGCGCGACTTCTTGGTGATGGGTCCGGTGTATCGGGCCATGGTCTCTCAGGTCTCCTCGTTCTGTGCCGTGCGGCGGCGCACGCCGATGGCGGATTCGGGCGTTCGCGCTCGTGCGCTCACACCCGCCTCCGCTTCGGTGGACGGCAGCCGTTGTGCGCCTGCGGCGTCACGTCGGAGATCGTGCCCACCTCCAGGCCCACGGCCTGCAGGGAGCGGATCGCGGTCTCGCGGCCCGAGCCCGGGCCCTTGACGAACACGTCGACCTTGCGCATGCCGTGCTCCTGAGCCCGGCGCGCGGCCGCCTCGGCGGCCATCTGCGCGGCGTACGGAGTGGACTTGCGCGAGCCCTTGAACCCCACCTGGCCGGCGCTGGCCCACGAGATGACGTTGCCCTGCGGGTCGGTGATCGAGACGATCGTGTTGTTGAACGTGCTCTTGATGTGCGCGACACCATGGGCGACGTTCTTCTTCTCCTTGCGCCGCACCTTGGTGGTCTTGGCGCCCGAAGCCTGGCGGCTCTTGGGAGGCATGTCTGGCTGTGCTCCTGTCTGCGTTCTCGTCCGAGGTCGTGGTCAGCGCGGCGGCGGGCCCGCGTGAGCGAGCCGCCGCACACTCACTTGCCGGCCTTCTTCTTGCCGGCGACGGTCTTGCGCGGACCCTTGCGGGTGCGGGCATTCGTGTGCGTGCGCTGACCGCGGACGGGAAGTCCGCGACGGTGCCGGATGCCCTGGTAGCTGCCGATCTCGACCTTGCGGCGGATGTCCGACTGGACCTCGCGGCGCAGGTCGCCTTCGATCTGGTAGTTGGCCTCGATCCAGTCACGGAGCTTGACAAGCTCCTCGTCGCCGAGGTCGCGGACGCGCAGATCAGGATTGACACCGGTCTGCCTGAGCGTCTCGAGTGCGCGGGTACGGCCGATGCCGAAGATGTAGGTGAGGGCGACCTCCATACGCTTGTCGCGCGGGAGGTCGACGCCGACGAGTCGGGCCATGTGGCTCGCGTTCTCCTTCGTTGGCGGAGGTGTCCGGCGCACCGCGTCCCATCGCGTCGGTTGCGGTGGGCCCCGGCCTCCGTCCGGGGGTGGCCTCCGCCGGGCGGCGGAGGTGCAGGTGCGTTGTTCAGATGTCGGGCGACGCGTGCGGGCTCAGCCCTGGCGCTGCTTGTGGCGCAGGTTCTCGCAGATCACCATGACCCGGCCGTGACGGCGGATCACCTTGCACTTGTCGCAGATCGGTTTGACGCTCGGCTTGACCTTCATCGATCTCTCCGTCGGGCGGGCTCGAGGGCTCGCCCTCGACGTCGTGGGTTCACTTGTAGCGGTAGACGATGCGGCCGCGGGTGAGGTCGTACGGGCTCAGCTCCACCACGACACGGTCCTCGGGGAGGATCCGGATGTAGTGCTGACGCATCTTGCCCGAGATGTGCGCGAGCACCTTGTGGCCGTTGGACAGCTCGACCCGGAACATGGCGTTCGGGAGAGCCTCGACCACGGTGCCCTCGATCTCGATGACCCCGTCCTTCTTCGGCATAGCCTCCGCGCTTCTGTCGGTGGTTGACTGCTGGATCAGCCGCACTGCTGTCGTGGCGAGCGGCCCGTCCGCACGCCCCTGTCCCATGACGGGACCAGCCGCGGGGCAGCACGAACCAGGCCACAGTGGGCCGAGTGGGAAGTTTACGCCACGACAGGGGTCCGACGCCAAACGGAGGTGATCAGCCGGCCTTGCGGCGGCGCACCCCGTGCTCGGCGGCCGTACAGACGGCGAGCACCGCGCCCCAGGGTCCGGCCACCCACATCGGCCAGAAGTACGCCGGCTCCGGGCTGCTGATGGAGACCAGGAACCAGACCACGAGGTTGATGGCGACCGCACAGCCCCACACCCACCAGTTCGCGACGAGGAAGCCGCTCATTCCCTGGCGGGCGGGCTTCACCGGCTGTGCAGACTTCGCAGCAGGCGGCTGGCCCGTCCGGTGCGCCACCTGCCGCTGTGGCGGCGGGATGTCGGCCACGAGCCGGTCGAGCTCGCGGTAGGTCTGCGCCTGGAAGGCCGCGCCGATGCGCTCGACCAGCTCGTCCTGTGGCAGCCTGCCCTCGGCGTGAGCGTCGCGCAGGACGGCCGAGATCCGCTCGCGGTCCGCGTCGGACGCGCGCATCTCCGGTGGCTCGACCATGCGTGACAGTATCGCCGAGGGACATCCCTGACCGCTATCCGGGATGCCCCGGATTCGCGCCCTCCCTTCCGACTTGTGGCGGGTTCGCAACCCCTCGTGGGTGCACGAGACGTTCCTTGCCCGCCACAAGATGGCGAGGCGAGTGGCGAGGCGATGCCGTCGTCAGGCAGTCGCCGGAGTGGGGACGCCGAGGGTGATCAGTCGCGAGGCCCCGCCGTCGAGAGCGGTGAGCACCCACGGGCCGTTCTCGGTGACCGCGACACTGTGCTCGAAGTGCGAGGACAACGAGCCGTCGGCGGTCGACACCGTCCACTGGTCGTCCTGCAGCACGGTCTCCGGCCCCCCGACGTTGATCATCGGCTCGATCGCGAGCACGAGCCCGGGTACCAGCTTGGGTCCCCGGGCCCGCGTGCGGTAGTTGAGCACGTGCGGGTCCTGGTGCATCTCGGTGCCGATGCCGTGCCCGCCATACTCCGCGACGATGCCGTATCCGCCCAGTGCGTGCACGTGGTCCTCGATCGCACCGCCGACGTCGCGCAACCGGGAGCCGGCCTGCATGGCCGCGATGCCGGCCCACAGCGCGTCCTCACAGACCTCGAGCAGGCGCGCGGCCTCGTCGCTCACCCGGCCGACCGGCAAGGTCACGGCGGCGTCACCGTGCCAGCCGTCGAGTATCGCCCCGCAGTCGACGGAGACGAGGTCACCGTCGACCAGCCGTCGCTTGCTCGGGATTCCGTGGACGATCTCGTCGTTGACCGACGCGCAGATGGTGGCGGGGAACGAGTTGAACTCGCCGCCCGGACTCACGTACCCGACCCCGGGCAGGTAGTGGAGGAACGACGGGACGGCGCCCCGCGAGCGGATCTCGCGCGCGGCGATGGCGTCGAGCTCGAGCAGGGTCACGCCGGGGACGACGGCGGTTCGCACGGCGGCCAGGGCCTCCGCGACCACCAACCCGGCCAGCCGCATCTTCCCGACCTCGGCCTCGGTCTTGAGCTGGATCATGCCCGCTCGGCCGCGCCGTCGGCCGGGGCCTGCACACCCTCGGACGGGTCTGCCACGTCTGCGAGAGCTCCTGAGGCCGCGTCGGTGCCGTCGGCAGCGGCCTCGTCGGTCGCGGCGGCGAGCATGCGGGCCGAGACCTCCTCGATCGGGCCCATACCGTCGACGCGCACCAGCAACCCACGCGTCTCGTACTCGGCGGCGAGGGGGGCCGTCTGCTCGGCGAACAGACTCTGCCGGTGCCGGATGATCTCCTCGTCGTCGTCGTTCCGACCCTCGGTCCCGGCACGCCGCTTCAGCCGGCCGACGACCTCCTCGATGTCGACCGTGAGCAGGAGAACCCGATCGAGCTTGACGCCCTGCGCGGCCAGCACGTCGTCGAGGAACTCGACCTGTGGCACCGTCCGCGGATAACCGTCGAGGATGAAGCCGCGGGCCGCGTCGGATTCCGCCAGCCGAGACTTCACCATCTCGTTGGTCACCGAGTCGGGAACGTAGTCGCCGCCCTTCATGTACTGCTTGGCCTCGCGTCCCAGCGGTGTGTCCGCCGCGACGTGCTCGCGGAAGATGTCGCCGGTCGAGATCGCCGGGATCGCGAGGTGACGCGCTACTACTGCCGCCTGGGTGCCCTTGCCCGAGCCAGGCGGACCCATGAGCAGGAGTCGCCTCACCGAAGGAAGCCCTCGTAGTTCCTCTGCTGTAGCTGGCTCTCGATCTGCTGGACGGTCTGCAAGCCGACGCCCACCATGATCAGGATGCTGGTGCCGCCGAACGGGAAGTTCTGGTTCGCGTTGATCAGCACGAAGGCCACGAGCGGGATCAGCGAGATCAACCCGAGATAGATCGACCCGGGTGCGGTGAGCCGGGTGAGCACGTAGTCGAGGTACTCCTCGGTGGGCCGGCCGGCCCGGATGCCGGGAATGAATCCCCCGTACTTCTTCATGTTGTCGGCGACGTCTTTCGGGTTGAACGTGATCGACACGTAGAAGTAGGTGAAGAACACGATCAGCGCGAAGAACGTCGTCATGTAGATCCAGTTGTCGCCCTGGGCGAAGTTGGTCTGGATCCACACCGCCCAACCGGACTCCTGGTTGAACTGGCTGAACAGCAGCGGCAGGTACAGCAGCGACGAGGCGAAGATGACGGGGATGATCCCGGCCTGGTTGATCTTCAACGGGATGTACGTGGACGAGCCGCCGTACATGCGTCGCCCGACCATCCGCTTCGCGTACTGCACCGGGATACGCCGTTGGGACTGTTCGACGAAGACCACCAGGGCGACGATCACCAGGCCCACCAGGGCGACGATGGTGAATGTCGGCCAGCCCTGCTCGACCTGGATCTGCCACAACGCGCTCGGGAACGTCGCGATGATCTGGGTGAAGATCAGCAGCGACATGCCGTTGCCGACGCCCCGGTCGGTGATGAGCTCGCCGAGCCACATGATCACGGCCGTGCCCGCGGTCATGATCAGGACCATGAGAGCGATCGTCGCGATGGAGTCGTCGGGCAGGATCTCCTCGGGACAGTTCGGGAACAGCTGCCCGCTGCGGGCCAGCGAGATGATGGTCGTCGCCTGGAGCACCGCGAGCCCGATGGTCAGGTAGCGGGTGTACTGGGTGATCTTGGTCTGGCCGGACTGACCTTCCTTGCGGAGGGCCTCCAACCGCGGGATCACCACCGTCAGCAGCTGCAGGATGATGCTTGCCGTGATGTACGGCATGATGCCCAGCGCGAAGACCGCCAGCTGGAGCAGCGCTCCACCCGAGAACAGGTTGAGCATGCCGTAGACGCCGGTGGTACCCACCTGTTCGACGCAGGTGTTGACCGCCTGCACATCGATCCCGGGTGTGGGGACGACGGAGCCCAGCCGGAACAGCATGATGATGCCCAGCGTGAACAGCATCTTCCGGCGCAGGTCGGGTGTCCGGAACGCCCGAGCGAACGCGGTGAGCACTTGATGGCCTCCTGCACGCCTCCCCGAGCGGTGGCGCGGTCGTGCGGACGGGTCGGCCGGGCCGACACGTTGTCACTGGTTCGTGACGATAACAGCCCGGGCTCGGGTGGTCAGAGCTCGGTGGTCGAACCGCCCGCGGAAGTGATCTTCTCCTTCGCCGAGGTCGAGAACGCGTGCACGCTCACCTGCAGGGCGACCGAGACCTCGCCGGTGCCGAGGACCTTGACCGGGCGGCCGGCGCGCACGGCGCCCTTCGCGACCAGGCCCTCGACCGTGACATCGCCGCCCTGGGGGTAGAGCGAGGCGAGACGGTCCAGGTTGACGACCTGGTACTCGACGCGGAACGGGTTGCGGAATCCCATGAGCTTGGGCAACCGCATGTGCAACGGCATCTGCCCACCCTCGAGGCGGGCGGACACCGTGCCGCGGGCCTTGCTGCCCTTGGTGCCACGTCCGGCGGTCTTACCCCTGGCGCCTGCTTCTCCGCGACCGACGCGGGTTTTGGCGGTCTTGGCACCCGGCGCGGGCCGCAGGTGGTGGGGTTTGAGTGGCGAATCTGCCATGTCAGTCGACCTCCTCGACGGCGACCAGGTGCGCCACCGTCGCGACCATGCCGCGGATCTCGGGCCGGTCCTCCTTGACGACCTCGTCCCTGATCCGCTTGAGACCCAGCGAACGCATGGTCGCGCGTTGCGACGGCGTGCCGCCGATGACGCTTTTGACCTGACGAACCTTCAACCGGCTCACGACGGCGCGCCCGCCTGCGCACGCAGCAACGCGGCCGGCGCGACGTCCTCGAGCGGCAGGCCACGGCGGGCCGCCACCTGCTCGGGACGCTCGAGGTTCTTCAGCGCGTCGACGGTCGCGTGCACGATGTTGATGGCGTTGGACGAGCCGAGCGACTTGCTCAGCACGTCGCGCACGCCCGCGCACTCGAGCACGGCGCGGACCGGCCCACCGGCGATGACACCGGTACCGGGTGACGCCGGGCGAAGCAGCACGACGCCCGCGGCCTTCTCGCCCTGGATCGGGTGCGGGATCGTGCCTTGGATGCGGGGCACCTTGAAGAACTGCTTCTTGGCCTCCTCGACACCCTTGGCGATCGCCGCGGGCACCTCCTTGGCCTTGCCGTAGCCGACGCCTACCGTGCCGTCGCCGTCACCGACGACCACGAGAGCGGTGAAGCTGAAGCGTCGACCACCCTGCACGACCTTGGCGACACGGTTGATGGCGACGACCCGTTCGATGTATGCCGTCTTCTCCGCGCCGCCGTCGCGACGGCTGTCACGGTCTCGGCGGTCGCGGCGGTCGCCGCCGGCACCGCCACCGCGGCGCTGGGGTCCAGCCATGATCTCCCTACTTCCTGCGTACTCGTGGTCTAGAACTTCAGGCCGCCGTCGCGGGCGCCGTCGGCTACCGCGGCCACGCGGCCGTGGTAGCGATTGCCCGCACGGTCGAACACGACGGTCCCGATGCCAGCGGTCCTGGCCCGCTGCGCGACGAGCTCGCCGACCTTGCGGGCCTTGGCCGTCTTGTCCCCGGCCTCCCCCCGCAGGTCGGTCTCCATGCTGGAGGCCGACGCCAGCGTGCGCCCGGTGGAGTCGTCGACCACCTGCGCCACCATATGGCGCAGGGATCGCGTGACCACCAGGCGCGGACTTGCGGCCGAGCCGGTGATCTTCTTACGGACGCGCAGATGCCTGCGGTCGCGGGCGGCGGCCTTGCCGCCGTGCCCGACGCGCCGGTTGATCGCGATGCCCATGGCTACTTCTTCCCAGCCTTTCCGACCTTGCGGCGGACCTGCTCGCCCGC
>JBOGDU010000195.1:0-4458 GCA_050743145.1 Jiangellaceae bacterium
GGAACCCGACCCTCCGGTAGGCGGACCGGGCAGCGGTGTTGTAGTCGTTGACATAGAGCGTGACGACGGGTGCAAGGTCGCGCCTGGCGTGCTCGACGACCGCAGCCATGCCGCCGGCACACAGACCCTGACCGCGCCGCTCCGGGCGGATCCAGACCCCCTGGACCTGGCACGCGTCGGGCGTCACGGCGCCGATCTCTGCCTTGAACACGACCTGTCCGTCCTCGAACCGCGCGAAGGCCCGGCCCGCCGTGACCAGGTCGGTGACTCGGGCACGGTAGTACGCGCCGCCGTCGGAGCCGACCGGGGACACACCCACCTCCTCGGTGAACATGGCGATCGACGCCGGCAGTAGGCGTTCCACCTCGTCCGGGCGCACCCGCCGCACGAGTGGGTCCGGCGCGACCGCCGGGCGATCGCCCAGCGCCAGCACCGGCTGGTGTGGGCGTACGTCCCGGGCCTCCCCCCAGGCGAGCCGCAGGTGTTCCCACATCGTCAGCACGGCATCGGCCGGCCCGAGGATGGACGAGCAACGCCGGCCCTTCCGGCCGGCCCGGTCGGCGAACGCATGGGCTGCCGCCGACGTCGCCGCCACCGGAACCAGGTTGGCGCCCGAGTAGCAGGCGGAGACCAGCCGCCCCGACTCACGGTAGCCCCACAGCTCGCCGCCCATCCGACCGGCGGACAACTCTGACATGTGCACGCGCGAGGCCACGAAGACGTGCGAGACAGGGTCGCCGCCCAGGAGCTCGATCACATCGGGCAGGTCGGAGCGGCCCAACGGCGCGACCGCGGCGGCGGTGGTCCCGAGCACGCCCGCCCCTCTCCGGCAGTCGCGGTTGCGACGCCTGTCGCGCCGGTACGGTATGAACCCGTTCGCCTAGTCAAGCACCCGGAGCGCGCGAGACCGTGGACGGCGGCTGAGACGACCGCAGACCAGCCCGATCAGGAGACGACGACCTGAGGTCCACCGGACCCGGCGCCGGCCGACTCCATCTGCTCGGCGATGCGCATGGCCTCCTCGATCAAGGTCTCGACGATCTGCGACTCGGGCACCGTCTTGATCACCTCGCCCTTGACGAAGATCTGACCCTTCCCGTTGCCCGAGGCCACGCCCAGGTCGGCCTCGCGCGCCTCGCCCGGCCCGTTGACGACGCAGCCCATGACCGCGACGCGAAGGGGTACCTCCATGCCCTCGAGGCCGGCGGTGACCCGGTCGGCCAGGGTGTACACGTCGACCTGGGCGCGCCCGCAGGAGGGGCAGGACACGATCTCGAGCTTTCGTTCGCGCAGGTTCAGCGACTGCAGGATCTGCAAGCCGACCTTGACCTCCTCGACCGGAGGGGCGGACAGGGAGACCCGGATGGTGTCGCCGATGCCCCGCGAGAGCAGCGCCCCGAAGGCCACCGCGGACTTGACCGTGCCCTGGAAGGCCGGGCCCGCCTCGGTGACGCCGAGGTGCAACGGCCAGTCGCCACGCTCGGCCAGCAACTCGTAGGCCCGCACCATGACCACCGGGTCGTTGTGCTTGACCGAGATCTTGAAGTCGTGGAAGTCGTGCTCCTCGAACAGCGACGCCTCCCAGACCGCGGATTCGACCAGCGCCTCCGGCGTCGCCCTGCCGTGCTTCTTCAGCAGCCGCGGGTCGAGCGAGCCGGCGTTGACGCCGATCCGAATCGACACGCCCGCGTCCTTCGCCGCCCGGGCGATGGCACCCACCTGGTCGTCGAACTTGCGGATGTTGCCCGGGTTGACGCGGACGGCGGCACAGCCGGCGTCGATCGCGGCGAAGACGTACCTGGGCTGGAAGTGGATGTCGGCGATGACGGGGATCTGCGACTTGGTGGCGATGGCCGGCAGCGCCTCGGCGTCGTCCTGGCTGGGACACGCGACCCGCTCGATGTCGCACCCCGTGGCGGTGAGCTCGGCGATCTGCTGGAGCGTGGCGTCGATGTCGGTGGTCGGTGTCGTCGTCATCGACTGCACGCTGACCGGGGCATCGCCGCCGACCTCGACCGTGCCGACCCGGATCTTGCGGGAGACGCGCCGCGGCGACAGTACCGGTGGGGGCACGGAAGGCATGCCGAGAGCGACGTTCATGGGTCCATTCTCCGCCACCTCAGCCTGGTAGCTGGACCGGGTTGACGATGTCGGCATAGAGCAGCAGGACGCTCATGCCGATCAGCAGCGTCGCCACGCCGTACGCCAGGGGCAGTGCCTTGGCGACGTCGACCGGTCTCGGCGTGGGCTGGCCGCTGACCTTCGCCCAACCGCGCTTGACGCCCTCCCAGATCGCACCCGCCGCGTGGCCGCCGTCCAGGGGCAGCAACGGGATCAGGTTGAACAGCGCAATCGCCATGTTGAAGCTCGCGAGGAGCAGGACGAAGCTGGCCACGCGGTCCGCGACTCCGACGTCGAGCGTCGCGATCTCGCCGCCGATCCGCCCTGCGCCGACGATTCCGATCGGGCCGTCGATCTCGCGCTCGCCGCCACCGAATGCCGCGTCCCAGACGCCGACCATGCGCTCCGGGATCGAGACCACAGCCTGCGCAGTGGCCGCGGTGAAGTCGCCGATCCAGGCGGCGGCGCCACCGAGATCCTGGGGCACGAGTTCCTGGGTGGGTGCGACGCCGAGGAACCCGACGGTCTCGAGCTGGTCGGTCGGCGGACGGAAGCCGTCCTCCTCGTCGCCGAGAGCGCGCCGTTCGGTCGTGACGAGGTCCGGGGTGAGGGTGACCTGGCGACCGTCGCGCTCGACGACGACGTCGACAGGGCCGGCCGGCTGGGCCCGGATCAGATCCTGTGCATCACTCCATGACTGGATCGGGACTCCGTCGAACGACACCAGGCGGTCGCCGGCGCGGAACCCTGCCTCGGCCGCAGGCGTTGGCGAGTCGTCCGCCGTGCATGGGCGATCGCCGTCAGCAACCGGGATCACGCAGGCCGAGACCTCGCTCACCACCGGGCGCAACTCGGCCTGCCCGTGGATCATCAGCACCCCGCCGGCGAGCACGGCGGCAATGAGCACGTTCATCGCGGGTCCGCCGAGCATCACGACGAGCTTCTTCCACCATGGTTTGCGGTAGAAGACGCGGTCCTCGTCGCCGGCCTGGATCTCCTCCTTGGCAACCCGCCGGGCGTCCTCGACCAACGCCTGGAACGGCCCGGTGCTGGCCTTGCGCAGGCGGCGCGGGTCGTCGCCGGGTTCCGGCGGGAACATGCCGACCATCCGCACGTAGCCGCCCAGCGGGATCGCCTTGTACCCGTACTCGGTTTCGCCGCGCCGGCGGGACCAGACGGTTCGCCCGAAGCCGACCATGTACTGGGTGACCTTGATGCCGAAAAGCTTCGCGGGGATCAGGTGGCCGATCTCGTGCAGCGCGATCGACACCAGCAGCCCGACGGCGAAGGCCAGGATGCCGAGTGCGGTCAGCCAGTCCACAGTGGCAGGGTCCCCTATCGCGTGATCTCGCGGGCGCGGGCTCGGGCCCAGGCCTCAGCAGCCAGAACGTCGTCGACGCTCGCGACGTTCCCGGCGTCGTCGCGTGCGGCGTGCTCGGCCACGACCTCGGCAACCGTGTCGACGATGGCGAGGAATGGCAGCCGACCGGCGAGGAAGGCCCCGACACACTCCTCGTTGGCGGCGTTGTAGACCGCCGGCGCGGTGCCGCCGCGCACGCCGACCTCGCGCGCGAGCGAGATCGCCGGAAACGCCGTGTCGTCGAGCGGCAGGAACTCCCAGGTGGCGGCCGTGGACCAGTCGCACGCGGCCGCGACGTCGGCGACGCGGTCGGGCCACGCGAGCCCCAGCGCGATCGGGATGCGCATGTCGGGCGGGCTGGCCTGGGCGAGCGTGGAGCCGTCGACGAACTCGACCATGGAGTGCACGACGGACTGCGGGTGGACGACGACGTCGATCGCCTCGAAGGGCAGGTCGAACAGCAGGTGCGCCTCGATGACCTCCAGCGCCTTGTTGACCAGGGTCGCCGAGTTGACCGTGATCACCGGTCCCATGGACCACGTCGGATGCGCGAGCGCCTGCTCGGGAGTGACGTCGGCCAGCTGGTCGCGCGTGCGCCCCCGGAACGGGCCGCCGCTCGCCGTGACCACCAGCCGGCGCACCTCGTCGGGCCGCCCGCCGCGCAGGCACTGGGCGAGTGCGCTGTGCTCGCTGTCCACGGGCACGATCTGGCCCGGGCGGGCCGCCGCCGTCACCAGCGGCCCGCCCACGATCAACGACTCCTTGTTGGCCAGGGCCAGGGTGTGGCCCGCCTCGAGGGCGGCCAGCGTCGGCCGCAGCCCGATCGACCCGGTGATGGCGTTGAGCACGACGTCGCAGTCGTACGAGGCGATCTCGGCGGCCGCGTCGGTGCCCGCGAGGATCTTCGGGACGGCGTACTCCCCTGCGCTGAACCCCCGGCGCTGCGCCTCCGCATAGAAGGCGAGCAGGAGGTCCTG
>JBOGDU010000196.1:0-4370 GCA_050743145.1 Jiangellaceae bacterium
ACGCGCTCCGTCCATGCCGTCAGGTGGTCGGCTGCCACCGACGGGTCCAGGTCCGCCAGGACCAGCGAGACGTCGGCCAGGTCAGGCGAGGGGGGACCCTCATCCTCATCCTCGTCCTCGTGCCCGACGACGCGGAGGTCGGCGGCCTGGTCGGCCAGCGCCGGTATCCCCCGCGGGCGCAGTACAGTGGGCCGCTCGACGGCCTGATCGGACATCAATTCCTCGACCGCGGCGTCGAGACCGCCCTGCGCGGTGAGATCGATGAGTACGACGTCACGCCCGTCGGCCGTGAGGCCCATCGCCGCCGTCGCCAACGCGAAGCGGACCTCGTCCGAGTTGTCGATGCACGCCACCGCCAGCCGACCCCACTGTCCGGGCCCCGGAAGCTCCATCTCGATCGCATGTGCCAGACGCAGGCGTTCATCGGCGCGGCGCCCGTCGAGGGCGCGCAGGTGCGGGAGCCGCCGCAACGGGCGCGGGAGCGGTGCGATCCGGCGCACGCTGACCGGCACCGACACCTCGAGGGCGGCTGCCACGTCGAAGCGCCGCCGCAACCGGTCGGAAGTGATGGCGAGGAACAGCACGGCGCCGCAGCCGAGCGCGGCGCCGGCGATGAGTCCCGACGCGAGGGTGAGCACCATGCGGCGTTTCATCCCTGCGGGTTCGACCGCCGCGGCGTCGATCACGCGACTGGAGGACGCGATGGAGTCGTTCCTCAACGTGGCGTCGTGTACGGACTGCTCCAACGTGTCGATCTGCGTCGTGACCCTCGCCCGCTGCGAGATCGCGTCGCTCAAATCGCTCGCGCGGGGCTCGTCGGCTGCGGAGAGCTCGTTGATGCGCTCCGTGAGCTCCGCGGCCTCGGCCTGCAGTACCTCGATGCGCTGGTTCATGCCGTCCACCACGACGTCCGACTGCAACTGGAGTTGCGCGGCGCGGAAGGCGAGATAGGTCGAGGTGAGGGCGTCCAGACGTCGAACAGCCTCGTCGTCGGTCGGCGCGGTGAGGGAGAGCGACATGAGGTCGGAGCTCACCGGCACGGCCGTGACGGAGCTGAGGAAGTCGTCGGCAGGCATCGTCAGCCCGAGATTCGTGATCGCCTGGGTGGCGACGGTCCGGGTTGTCAGCAGGCTGACGTCGGTGGACATGGCGCGGGTCGGATCGACCTGCGGGTCGTGTGCCAGCACCAGCACCGCCTCCGCCTTGTGCTCGGGCGGAAATACGACCAGAAGACCCGCAGCAACGAGGAGCCCGAGGACCGCGGACAGGACGCACGCCAGCCAGCGACGTCGCAGGGCGGAGCGAAGGCAGTGCAGGCTCACCAGGGTGGGGAGCGGGCGCCCTGGCGCGCTGGGGTCCTCGGACTCGAAGTCCGGGACTTCCCACGGTGCCGGGATCATGCGCGGGTCCGGTTGGGGTCGCCGGCGGTGACGTCAGACGATCCGATGCCGGTCAGGCGCATGGGCAGCGCCACCTGACGCGATCGCTCGTCCAAGGTTCGCCGGCCGGAGGTGCGGTCGGTCCGGTCAGGATCCGCGACGACGATCCCGTCGATGCGGCGACCGGCATCGTCGACGGCCACGGCCACGCGGGCGAGTTCCTGCTCGGTGGCCGTTGCCGCGGCCACCGCGAGGACCGTGGCGGCGGTCGTCAGCGGGTCACCCAAGTCGGGCTGCCTCCGATCCACGACGACCAGGACGATCGTCAGGTCGATCGCCTCGCCCTCCGGTACCTCGCCGACGAACAGGGCAGGACGGGGTAGAGCAGTCCGGTCGGCGGCGCAGGCCGCCCACAGGGTCGCCGCCTTGTCGTGACCCACAGCTGTGACCAGACGTGTGGCGATGCCCAGCGACGAAGCGAACGCCGCAAGCTGGGGACCGACGGCAAGTCCCCGACCGTCGCCGGAGAGCGATACCACGGTGACCGACTGCGGGTGATCCACCTTCCCCCCAGCGCGAGGCTCGCCCTTGCGGTCCTGTGCGCGGTCTGCGGGCACCAGGCCGCGCAGGACCTGACGGAATGCCCACGACTCGACAGGTGTCGCCTCGTACGTCTCGAGCAGCGTCGACCAACCAGCAACCGACCGCTGCGGCCTGCTCCGCACGGCCGCCAGCACCGGGCTGCCGACCGCGTCGGCTATCTCGTCGCGAAGCCCGACCCGTGGGTCGCGACGCGCCGTCGCGAGGAGGACGGCGATCGCCAGCACGGTGCAGATCAGGGCGCCGAGAGGCGCCAGGACCAGCAGTCGGCGCCCGGTGGAGGGACCCGTTGCCGTGGTCGCCGGCTGGATGATCGAGGCACCGGCGCTCGCCGACGACTCCTCTGGGCCGCTGGTGGCGATCTCGTCCTTGACCTTGTCGAGCTGGAGGGAGAGGTCGGCCTGTTCGGTCTGGAGCCCGGCCAGCAGCTGCGCCTCGCGCCGGCCGTCCGCCGAGTCGGGTTCTACCTCCTGCTGACGTGCAGTGGTCGAGGTGATCTGATCCTGCAGTGCCGTGATCTGCGTCTGCAGGCTCTCCGCCCTGGTCTGGAGGTCCGTCAACACGGTCGAGTTGGCGGCCCGCGCGGTCTCCCTGACGTTGGTGACGTATGCGTCGCCAACCGCCTGCGACACCGTCTGCGCCTGTGACGCCTCGGCGGAGGTTGCGTCGATCTCGACGAGCTGGTCCGTCGGAGCCGACACGTCGACCATCTTGTCCACCGAGCCGGCTGAGAGAGCAGGCTCGACGGTCGCGCCCGCCGCACCGAGAACGGTCGCGCTGAGGGCGATGCGCACCTGGGTGGCCACGTCGATGCTGCTGGTCTGAGCCTCGGTGGGCGCCGGAAGCAGCACAAGAGTGGTGCTGGTGAGAGGCGGCGGCTGCACGATCACGTACGCGGTGCCGAGAGCAAGGCCGGTCACGGCCGCCGCGGCCAGCAGCCGGCGGCGACGATGCAGCACGGCAACGGTCGAACGAAGGTCGGTGGTCTGATCGCTCATGGCAGCTCCAGCACCGTGACGAGGCGGGTCGAGGACGAGCCCTTTCCCCGCCCCTCCAGTGATGTCGCGGGCACGCGGCGGCCGAACCGCGGCGAGTACCAGCCCGACACGGGGTCGACGTCGGCCCGGTGAGAGGTCCAGGTGAGGTCCTCGGGTAGCGCGAGCATTCCCCGCCTGCTGTCAGGACCGACCTGCCAGGTGAGTGAGGCCTGGGCTCCGTCCAGTTCGACCACGACCTCCGGGCCCAGGTGCCACGACAGCCGCAACGGAACCTCTGCAGCGGTGTCGAATGTGTCCACGACCGTCAGGCTGCGTCCGGGTGAGTCCAGCGTCACCGAACGGCGGTGCACGGTCGGCGTGCTCAGACGCAGGTAGCCGTCGTGTTCCGCGCTCCAAGCCTGCACCGGCTGCTTGCCGACGTCGCAGGTGAGAGTCCGCGTCCGGGCCTGGGTGATCCACAGGAACGGACCGCCAGGCTCGGACTGGCTCACACCGCCGACCTCGACGGTGTTGTGGGCCGCCGTCGAGCGGAACCATTCCCGCCACACCGGCTCGCCGTGGTAGCAGTAGGTGCCGGGGTCGGCGAGGACGTCGACACCGTCGTGCCGTACCTCCAGGGACAGGGCATCGGCGTGGCCGTGCGCCGCGATCGACAGGAACCCGTGGGGGCCGCCGTCACACCGGCACCAGATCTCGGGACCGTCGTCCGCGCGCGAGCGCAGGAGGACCAGCCCGGCCTCGGGGAACCGACGTGGCCGGACGGGTGGTCGTGGCGGCCGACGGGCACGACCCAGCGCGCCTACCACGGTGGCCTGGACACCGCCGTCGAAGGCAGGCCACCAGTCCGGAGCCCCCACGAGGGCGGCGCCCGCACCCAGGGACGTCGCCCAGGGGTCGCGGTCGGGGTCGTCTACCACCAGCGCGCGCCCCTCGTCCCCGTCGCCCTGCCGCGGGGCCCGGCCGCTGTGATCCAGGATCGCGGCTCCGGCATCGAGCATCCGCACCAGGCGCTCCCAGGTCACCTCCGAAAGGTCGTGACCGTGGGCGTCGGCCTCGACGGCGGCCAGCAGGCCGAGCTCGAGGACGAAACGGTGGTAGTCGGTCGCCAGCTCCCGGTTCAGACCGTCGTCGAAGGTGTTGGCGGCCAGCTCGCGCTCCAGGAGGGCGGCTGCGCTCCGGCGCCACCGGGATGTGCGGGCGTACCAGGGGAATGCACACGCCGCCGCGAGCCGCCCCGCTGCCTCGGCCACGACGTGGTTGTTGGCAGACGAGCCGCGGCTGGGGAAGGCGGCCAGGAACTCCTGGTGCCAGGCGATCTGCCGGACGGCATCGTCGTTGTGCTCGAACAGGTCGCCGACCTTGGGCCATTCGTCGAGCAGCCGACGGATCCACA
>JBOGDU010000197.1:0-13751 GCA_050743145.1 Jiangellaceae bacterium
CCGTTCGGCCCCGACCCGACCACGACGACGTCGCAGCGATCGTTCACGTCACCTCCACGCCACGGACACCAGCTGCCCGCCGCCGCTCATCGGGCACCTCCGCCTCCTCCGCGGCCCAAACTAGCGGTCGCCGCGCCGTGCCTGCCTACGTCGTCCACCATATCGTGATGTATCTTCACTGTGTACTAGCATCACGTATGCTACACGGGTGGGGACTCGAATCCACCGATCAGGTCAGCGAGCAGTTCGGCGAACGTGATCGCCGTGTGGTCCTCGAAGAGCGGACCGACGATCTGTGCGCCGACGGGGAGGCCACCGGCCGTTCTGCCGACCGGCGCGGTCACGGCCGGAAGCCCGGGCAGGGAAGCGTGCGAAATCCAGAAGGGCTGGTCGTCGTATGGACGTTCGCCCTCCGGCGTCATGATCGTGCGCTGGTCGAAGGGTCTGGTGTCGTGTGGGAACGCGGGGGTGAAGTTCACCGGGCACAGGAACACGTCGGTGTCGTCGAAATAGCGGTTCCATGCTGCGCGGGCCGCCATGCGCTCGCTCTCGTGGCTGATGACCTCGGACAGGGTCGCGAAGTCCTCTCCGGGTTGCTGGAAGGCGAGGAACAGTCTCACGTGGAACCCGAACGACTCGTAGTGCTGCACTGGGTCCATGCCGTCGGGCCAGCCTTCGACGACCGTCGCGCCGGCGCGGGCGAGCGCGTCCACGGCGTCGGAGAGCGGTGCGGTGACCTCGCTCGAGACCGGAGTGTGCGCATGGTCGAACACGACCCCGACGCGAAAGTCCGCCAGCCGGGTGTGACGTGGCCGCGACGGATTCCAGGAATAGGCGCCGGCCGCCGGCGACTCGGGCCCGGCCGTCACCTCGAGCGCGACCCGCAGATCACGCGCCGACCGGCCGAGGGGGCCGACCGCGGACATGTACGTCATCTCGCTCGGACCCGCCAGGGTGGTACCCGGGGGCTGGAACCCCGTCACCGGGACGATCCCGGCGCTCGGCTTGAGTCCGTAGACACCACAGAAGCTCGCCGGTATCCGGATGGAGCCGACCAGGTCCGACCCGTACTCGAGGAAGGTCATTCCAGCGGACAACGCAGCGGCCGCTCCGCCGGTCGAACCGCCCGGCGTGCGGGCGGTGTCCCACGGATTGCGGGTCACACCGTGGAGATCGTTGGCCGTCTGCCCGTAGTCGGCCAGCATGAATGCCACGTTGGTCTTGCCGATGATGATCGCGCCCACCTGTCGCAGCCGCGCTACCACGGTCGCGTCCGAGTCGGCCACGAAGTCTTTGAAGCCGGGATTCCCCCAGGTGGTGTGCAGGCCCGCGACGTCGAAGCTGTCCTTGACGGTCATGGGCACACCGTGCAGCGCTCCCAACGGACCGCCACGGGCGATCGCTTCGTCCGCGGCGGCCGCCTCCTTCAACGCGGCCTCGCGCCGGAGGTCGACCACGGCGTTCACCCTGTGGTCGACGGCGTCGATCCGGGCGAACAGCATCTCGGTCAACTCCCGAGACGAGATCTCCCTGCGCCGCACCATCTCTGCAGCGGCAGTCGCCGATCGAAACACGATCTCGGTCACCTGCTCCGTCACCTCCGCGCAGTGTCCCGGGCTCGGAGATCATCATCTCCCCGCCCACCTACGTACCCCGTGCAGGGTGAAACGCCGCCGGCCGCCAGAACTCAGCGGTGAACCGCTCACTTCCTCCCCAGCGGGACATGGTCCGGCCCGGCTCCGGACTACATCCCGGAACCGGGCCGTGATGACATGGGCAGGGTGGTCAGACGACGCGGACCTTCTCGGCCTGTGGGCCCTTCGGGCCCTGTCCGACCTCGAACTCCACCCGCTGACCGTCCTCGAGGCTGCGATAGCCCTCCATGTCGATCGCGGTGTAATGGACGAAGAGGTCCTCTCCGCCGTCCACGGCGATGAATCCGTAGCCCTTCTCGGAGTTGAACCACTTGACGGTGCCCTGAGCCATTTCCTCTCCTCGCGCGGGGCGGCTTCGGGCCCCGGTTCGAGGGCCCGGGTCGTGCCCGCTCCACCGCCATCGAGGGGGTCTTGCGCGCCCGTTCCGCTTGCTCGGTCGCTCGCGTCACTTCCGACCGGTGATGACCTTACACGGCGCCAAGTTAGGCTAAACAGATGTACCGCCGAGCGCGTCGCGCGCAGCACAAACGGGCGGGACGGGGGTCTCGTGTACCGGTCGCGACCTCTCTCGGCATCGCCGGTGAACTGCTTCTGACCATGGGCATCATGGTGCTGCTCTACGTCGTTTACGTTCTGTGGGGCACGGGCATCCAGACCGGACGCGCGCAGGACGAACTCCGCGATCAGATTATCGACCGCTGGAGCGACCCGGTCGCCACGGAGGAGGCTCCGGTCGCGGCCGATGAGGCACCGGCCGATCCGGCCGAGACCGAGATCGGCGACGGCTATGCGCTGCTGCGCATACCGACACTCGGCGACGACTGGGAGTGGGTCGTGGTCCAGGGCGTGGAGCTGTCCGACCTCGCCCGCGGCCCCGGCCACTACGACGACACCGCCGGCCCAGGGGAGCTGGGCAACGTCGCCATCGCGGCACACCGCTCCGGTCACGGCGCCCCCTTCGCCGACCTCGACAAGGTCGGCGTGGGCGACACGGTCGAGGTAGAAACGGCCGCCGGCACGTGGACATACACGATCGACGAGCCCGCCCGGGTCATCGAACCGACCGACACGTGGGTAGTCGACCCGGTGCCGGGTCAGGAGGCGGGTACCGAACCCACTCAGCGTCGCATCACGTTGACGACGTGCCATCCGCGCTACGGCTCGTCCCAGCGGATGTACGTCTCCGGCGTCCTCACCGACGGTGAGCAGGTCTGATGTACGCCTGGGTGTGGCGGCACCTGCCGGGGCCCTGGCCCGCGCGTGCCCTGATCGCCCTCGTCCTGGTGGCGGCGATCGTGCTCGTGCTGTTCCTGTGGGGCTTTCCGTGGATCGAGGAGACCTTCGGCCTCAACGAGGTGACCGTCGGCTGACCTGAGTCAGCCGCCGGCGACCGCGGGAATCACCGACACCTTCGTGCCGTCCGGGGTCGGCGTCTGCAGACCCGCCGCGAACCGGACGTCGTCGTCGTCGACGTAGACGTTGACGAACCGCCGGATCTGTCCGGCGTCGTCGAGGACCCGGCCCGCGATCCCGGGGAACTCCGTCTCCAGGGCGTCGACGACGTCGGCGAGCGTGGCGCCCGCACCGACCTGCACCGACACGTCGGACTCGCCGCGGGTGTAGGGCCGCAGGATCGTGGGGACCCGCACCGCGACCGTCCCGCTCATCGGGCGGACACCGCCGCGACCAGGGTGTCGAACGCATCGGTGACGGGCGCGATCGTGCCGACCGGCCCGACCACCGCTGAGACCGCGTCCAGGGTCTTGAGGCCGTCGCCGGTGTTGAACACCACAGTCTCGGCCGCCGGGTCGAGCAGTCCCTCCCGTACCAGCTTCGCGAGCACGGCGACGGTCACACCGCCCGCGGTCTCGGCGAAGATGCCCTCGGTACGGGCCAGCAGCCGGATCCCCTCGACGACCTCGTCATCGGTGACGTCGTCCACCGCGCCACCGGTGCGCCGGGCGACGTCGAGGACGTAGGGACCGTCGGCCGGGTTGCCGATGGCGAGCGACTTGGCGATGGTCGAAGGACGGACCGGGCGGACCACGTCGTGGCCGGCCTTGAAGGCGGCCGACACCGGGGAGCAACCCGCCGCCTGGGCTCCGAACACCCGTGGGGGTTCACCCTCGACCAGGCCCAGCTCGGTCAGCTCACGGAACGCCTTGTCGACCTTGACCAGCTGGGCGCCGCTCGCGACGGGGATCACCACCTGCTGCGGGAGCCGCCAGCCCAGCTGCTCGGCCACCTCGTAGCCGAGGGTCTTGGAGCCCTCGGCGTAATAGGGACGGACGTTGACGTTGACGAAAGCCCAGTCCTCGTGGTCGCCGGCCAGCTCGCAGGCCAGCCGGTTGACGTCGTCGTAGGTTCCCTCCACCGCGACCAGCGTCGTGCCGTAGACGGCGGTCGTCACGATCTTCTGCTGCTCGAGGTCCCTGGGGACGAACACGAACGACCGGATGCCGGCACGTGCCGCCGCTGCCGCGACGGCGTTGGCCAGGTTGCCCGTGGACGGACAGGCGAGGACGGTGAAGCCCAGCTCGCGCGCTGCGGCCAGCGCCACGGCGACGACCCGGTCCTTGAACGAGTGCGTGGGGTTGCCCGAGTCGTCCTTGACCCAGAGGGTCTCGAGGCCGATCTCGCGGGCCAGCCGGTCGGCGCGGACCAGCCGGGTCCACCCTGGGTCGGTGTTCGGGATGCGGCCCACATCCGCCGGGACCGGCAGCAGGTCGCGGTAACGCCAGATGGAGTGCGGGCCTGCCTCGATCCGCTCACGGGACACCCGACCGAAGTCGTAGGCGACCTCCAGCGGACCGAAGCAGTCGGTACACGCGTAGTACGGGCCGAGCGGCGTCGTGGCCCCGCATTCACGGCAGGCCAGATGCGTCGCCGGCCCGAGATCGGGCCGGGCGCCGTCTTCGGGCGGCGTCGCGGTCGGGTCGGCGGCCGGAAGCGTCACGGGCATTGCGGTCTCCTCCTCATCTTTCCCGCGCGTGGCGGGCCGGAGTTGGCACCTGACCCGTTGACCGGGTGGGTTGCCGGGGCTTCGTCGGGCCGGTCCCTCTGCCCCTCTGGATGAGTTCCTGGCCGAGACACTACGCACGGCGGACGGAGCCGGGACAGCACCGTCCGCGATCCGAGACGACGGTCCTGCATGGTGGATCAGCCCGACGGCTCTCGCGATCGGCCGGGTGGAGCGGCAGGATGATCGACGTGAACCGACGCCAGCGGGCGCGGCAGGTCGTCAACGTCGTCAACCTGTCCACAGCGCTCGGTCTCGGCGTGGCGAAGCTCGGCCGCGCCCGCCTGACCGGCGGCCCGGACGGGTTGGTACTCGGCTTCGGGTACCGGCTCCCGATTCCCCCGGCCACGGCGTTCACGTTGGGGAACGTCGTCGTGCTCAGAGGCGACGAGTCGGTCCTGACCCGGCGCCCGACACTGCTTGGCCATGAAGCGCGGCACGCGACGCAGTACGCCATCTGTATCGGACCGGTGATGCTTCCCCTCTACGGCCTCGCCGCGGCCTGGTCGTGGGTGCGCACAGGGGATCCCGCTTCCCGCAACGTCTTCGAGCGGCGGGCCGGTCTGGCCGACGGCGGCTACCGCGAGCGCCCGCTGCGCAAGGTGTTCCGCCGCCGCGGCGGAACCGGAGAGTTCTAGTGATCGACCTGCACGGTGGTCGGGCAGTTCTGCATGTCGATCCGGTCGCCGGCGGCCGGGTTACGCGGCTGATCGTCGACGGATTGGACCTGCTCGTCGACGGCAGTGGCCTGGGCATCCACTGGGGCAGCTTCGTGATGGCTCCGTGGGCCGGGCGGATCCGCCGTGGGCGGTTCGCCCATGGCGGAGCGCAGTACGAACTGCCCACCCACGTCGTGCCGCCGCACGCCATTCACGGAACCGTCCTGGACCGGACGTGGTCGGTGGTGCACGCGGCCGACGCGTCGGCCGTCCTGGAGTGCGCACTCGGCGATCGGTGGCCGTGGTCCGGCAGGGTACGTCAGACGGTGTCACTCGGTGCGGACGGTGCGGAGTTCCGGATCGAGGTCCACGCTGACGACGAGCCTTTCCCCGGTGCGGCCGGCTGGCACCCGTGGTTCCGCCGGCGGCTGGCCAGTGGCGCGCCCGTGGAGATCGGGCTGGACGCGTCGGCGATGCTCGTCCGCGACGGCGACGGCATCCCCTCCGGCGACCGGGTCCCCGTGCCGGCCGGGCCGTGGGACGACTGCTTCGACGGCGTGCGCTGGCCGGTCACGCTCACCTGGCCGGGTGCACTCCACCTCGAGGTGCGGGCCGATACCCGCTACGTCGTGGTCTACGACCAGCCCGAGCACACAGTCTGCGTAGAACCACAGACCGGGCCACCGGACGCGCCCACCCTCGAGCCGGTCGTCGTGACGCCCGGCCATCCCCTGACCGCGACCATGACCTGGCGCTGGGCCGACCTCCGCCCGTCGCTGGAATGATCACGGGCGCTTCCGGCGTCGGGCGTCACGTGGAGTGGCTGTCGACGAAGGCGAGGATGCGGCGCCAGGCGTCGTCGCACTCCTTCGCGTACTGCTCCGACGTCCGGTCGAAGAAGCTGTGCGGTGCGTCGGGATACACGTGCATCTCGGCCTCGACCCCCCGTGCGCGCACCTGTTCGGCGAACTGCTCGACCTCCTCGACGGGGGTGTGGTCCTGGCCGGCAGCCAGGAGGAGCAGCGGATCCGCGAAGTCCGGGATCCGGTCGACGACCAGTGACGGGTCGCCGTAGAAGCCGACGCACCCCGCGAGCCCGTGCCCCTCCGCCGACTGCGCCCACGACAGGCTGCCGCCGCGGCAGAAGCCGACTGTGAACACCGAGGACACGTTGTGGTCGCCGTTTCCGCGCAGCCATCCGACCGCGGAACCCACGTCCGCTGCGACGTGCTCGGGCCGCATCTGCTCGACGTGCTCGCGGTAGGGGAAGCCCTCGTCGCGGGTCGAGGCGAACGGAGTGGTGCGGCCGAAATAGTCGATCGCGACGGCGAGCAGGTGGGCCTCGGCGAAGCGCTGCGCCAACTCCTGGTAGAAGCGGTGCAGTCCGCGGACGTCGGGCATGACCACGATCGCGGACCGGGCGCGCGCTGTCGGGTACGCGTAGTACGCGTTGAACTGGGTGCCGTCGGCTGAGCGCAGGAGAAGCTCCCCGTGGTCGCCGACGATGCCCGGCGTGGGGGGCTCAGGGGGACGGGCGTCGTCTCCGAAACACATGGCGTCAGCCTGGCACCAAGAGCCGGTGATCGTGAAGCCTCAGGAACCGATCTGTTCGGCCAGTGCCGCAAGGAACGCGACGACGCCTGCCGGGCCGTCCACCACCAGGTCGGCCTCGCGGCGCAAGGCCTCCGGAGACTCCGGAGAGTCACTGCACACGACCAGGCCCGCGACATCGAGGCTGCGCAGGGTGGTGACGGCTGCCAGGTCGCCCAGGTCGTCCCCGACGAAGACGACCGACCGGGCACCGATCTGGTCGACCAGTGCCCGCAGCGTCGCGCCCTTGTCGGTGCCCGGCGGCCGCACCTCGAGCACGAACCGACCCGGTACGACCTCCAGCCCGGCGTCGCGGGCGAGTTCGTCGACCCGCGGGCGGATCTCCGCGAGGGCAGCACCGGCGTCCGATGCGCGGCGGGTGTGGAAGGCGACCGAGTGACCCTTGTCCTCCAGGACCACACCGGCCGGTGCCTGCGCCACGAGCCGCTCGCCGGCGGCCCGAGCCGCCGCGACGCCCGGGTGCTCGTCGGGGGTCTCGAGCCGTCCGGCGCTCCACTTCTCCATCCCGTAGTGGCCCAGCACGACCAGGCCGGCGACCTCGGCGAGGCTGCCCAGGCGCACGGCGTCGGCCGCAGCGCGACCCGTGACCACCGCCACCAGGCCGACCCGCTCGCACAGGGCTGCCAGGGCGGCCGCGGCGCCCGGGTGCGCAACCGCGGTCTCGGGTCGATCGACGATCGGTGCCAGCGTCCCGTCGAAGTCGAGGGCGACCAGGGCTCGGGCCGGCTCCGCGAGCACGCTCCGGAGGGCGGCTCGACCCCCAGGTGTCCTCGGGGCCGGCAACCGGCTCACCCGCTGCTCTCGACCACGTCGACGTAGTCGTCACCGACGATGAGGACCAGCCACTGGGTCGTGAGATTCGGGAGCGTCGGCTGCACCTGGGTGATCTCGGGGAACTGCGCGGCCAGCGCCTGCGCCGACTCCTGCATGCCGTCGGGGTAGAAGACGGTTGTGGTCTCCAGCGGCTCGCTGTAGGTGTCGATGACAGGCACCTCCCAGCCACCCGCCTCGAGGCGCTCCTGGGCCCTGCTCGCCAGGCCGTTCACGTCGGTGCCGTTGAGGATGCCGACGCGCTCCCGGAGTCCCGGGGGCGCGGTCACCGGAGTGGGCGGTGCGGCGTCGCTCGGCGCTGTGGTGGCTTCGGCGGACGGTTCGGCCGTGGGTGCCTGGGTGCCTTCCGCGACGGCCTCGGCGTCGTCGGCGGGGTCGCCGTCCTCACCGAACAGGAAGAGCAGCCCGGCGACCACCGCGACCGTCCCGAGCAGGGCCACCAGCGAGGGCCACACCCGGTCGAGTCGCTCGCGGACCGCCATCGGTCGAGGAGGCTACGCCACGTCGACTCAGGCCTCGAAGCCGAGCCGCCGGGCGGACCGTGCCCGCTGCCGGCTGGCCCGCAGCCGCCGCAGTCGCCTGACCAGCATGGGATCGTGCGCGAGCGCCCCGGGACGGTCGATCAGCGCGTTCAACACCTGGTAGTAACGGGTCGCCGACATGCCGAACAGGTCTCGGACTGCCTGCTCCTTGGCGCCGGCATACCTCCACCACTGGCGCTCGAAGTCGAGGATCGCCCGGTCGCGGTCGTCGAGATCGCCGGAGACGGCCGGCGACCGCGGCGGGCGGAAGGCGGTGACGGCATCGGGCAATGGCTCCATGCGGGCATCGTACGGAACGCGATCCCCCGCCCTGTGATTCGACAGGCCGTCGACGGGTACGTGTCGGCGGCGCGGATAGCCGTCGGCCGGCCGGTGTGAGTGCGGCTCACACCGGCTACGGTGAAGGACAGGAGGCGAGGCCGCGTGACGAGCAAGGGCACGAGCAGCTTCGTCGTCGTCGCGAACCGGCTGCCGGTGGACCGGGTGACCGACGCCGAGGGCGAGACCACCTGGCGGCGGAGTCCCGGTGGCCTCGTCACGGCCCTGGCTCCGGTCATGCGCGCCTACGAGGGAGCGTGGGTGGGCTGGACCGGTATTCCCGACGACGCACCCGAGCCGTTCTCGTCCGAGAACATGGATCTCGTGGCCGTCCCGCTGTCGATCGAGGACGTCAGCCTCTACTACGAGGGCTTCTCCAATGCCACCCTGTGGCCGCTCTACCACGACGTCATCGTCGCGCCCGTCTATCACCGCGAGTGGTGGGACTCCTACCGCAGGGTGAACAGGCGGTTCTCCGAGGCCATCGCCGCCGTCGCCGACGAGGCCGCCTTCGTGTTCGTCCAGGACTACCAGCTCCAGCTCGTGCCACGAATGCTCCGTGACCTGCGGCCGGACCTGACGATCGGCTTCTTCCTGCACATCCCGTTCCCCCCTGGCGAGCTGTTCGCACAGCTGCCGTGGCGGAGGCAGATCCTCGAGGGTCTGCTGGGTGCCGACCTGGTCGGCTTCCAGCGTCTCGGTGCGGCCGAGAACTTCGCCCATCTCTGTACGCGCTTCACCGACGCGGTCGCGACCGACGACCTCGTGCTCGTCGACGACGGCCGCAAGATCCTCGCCCGCGCCTTCCCGATCTCGATCGACGTCGAGGAGGTCGCCCGTATTGCTGCCGACCCCGCCGTTCTCGCCCGTAGCGCCACGGTGCGGACGGAGATCGGGTCACCCGAGCACGTGTTGCTCGGCGTCGACCGGCTCGACTACACCAAGGGCATCGGTCACCGGCTCAAGGCGTGGAGCGAACTGCTCGCCGAGGGCGAGGTCACTCCCGATGAGGCGGTCTTCGTCCAGGTGGCGACCCCGAGCCGCGAGCGGGTCGAGGCGTACCAGACGCTCCGTGACGACATCGAGCTCCAGGTGGGGCGCATCAACGGCGACTACGGCCGGATCGGTACACCGGCCGTTCAGTACCTGCACTCGTCCTACGACCGGCCCGAGCTGGTCGCGCTGCTGCGGGCGGCCGACGTCATGGTGGTGACGCCACTTCGCGACGGCATGAACCTCGTGGCGAAGGAGTACGTCGCAGCCCGCACCGACCTGCGCGGCGCGCTGGTGCTCTCCGAGTTCGCCGGCGCAGCCGACGAGCTCGACGGTGCCTTCCTGGTCAACCCGCACGACATCGACGGACTCAAGCGCACCCTGTGCGTGGCGATGCGGTTATCCGACGACGAGGCCGAGGACCGGATGCGGCGGCTGCGCGAGCACGTCATGACCCACGACGTCGCCCGCTGGGCCCGGGAGTTCCTCGAGACCCTCCGCGCGGTGTAGGGCCTGCGGTCAGTCCCCGTCGCCGTCGCCGAACGAGGCCGGCTCGGGGTCGCGGTCGGTATAGGCGATCCATGCCTGCGTGTCGGCGGAGTCGAAGGCCTGCTGTGACGTCGGCGCCGAGGGTTCGACCAGCGCACCGAGATCCTCGGCGGCCCGCTCGCTGCGGTCGATCTCGAGTCTCGCGAGCGAGACCAGGTCACGCAGGCCCTCGGGGCCGAACCGGTCCCTGATGTTCCTCACGGCGTCGGCGACCATCGCGTCGACGTCGGCGTTGGGCTCCATGCGCTCTCCTCGGTCTGTCCGTACCGTGACGCAGGCTAGCGCGGGCCCGGCCCGATGTGGCGCCGCCGTGTCCGACCCGTGACCCCTCCTCGCTGATCACCGCGGGACGTGGTTCGGGTTAGGCTACAAGTTGAAGTAAGCATGAAGTCAGGGGTTGCCGATGGGGAATCGGCTGACGATCGGCGACCTCGCGGCGCGCAGCGGTGCCTCGACATCGGCGCTGCGCTTCTACGAGGCAAAGGGCCTGCTCTCCGCCGATCGCACCACCGGTGGTCATCGTGTCTACGCGCGGTCGACGTTGCGCCGGGTCGCGTTCGTCCGTGCGGCACAACGTGTCGGACTCACCCTGGACGAGATCCGCACGGCACTGGACACACTGCCGAGCGCGCGGACCCCGACCACGGAGGACTGGACGCGGCTCTCGCAGACGTGGCGGTCGCGGCTCGACCAGCGCATCGCCGAGCTGGGCAGGCTTCGCGACGAGCTCGACCAGTGCATCGGGTGCGGCTGCCTGTCGCTGAAGACGTGCAGCCTCTACAACCCCGGTGACCAGGCGGCGGCTCTGGGTACGGGTCCGCGCTACCTGTGGGGAGACCGCCGACCCGAGCCCGCTCGCTGAGTCGCGTGGCGGCCCGGTCGGGGCCGGCGCCTATCATTCCGTCCCATGCCTACGGCCTGCCATCGACGTCACGCGGTGGCCGTCGCTCTCGCTGCCGTCATTGCCGCGCTCGTCACCGGGTGTGCCGGCCCGGACGAGACCACCCGGCCGACGCCGCAGCTCTCGGCAGAGGTCATCCAGTCCAACCTGGACCTGTCGCGAGGGACGCTACGCGTACAGGTGACCAACGAGGGTGAGGCTCCGGTGCGCATCGACGACCTCACGCTGGCCGCGCCGCCGTTCCCCGAGAAGTCCAGCCAGGACGACGCCGTCATCCAGCCGGGACGGCGCATCAACTTCCGAATCCCCTACGGTGAGCCCACCTGCTCGGGCCAGACGCCGCCGACGACCGAGCCCGCGTCGGCCGAGTTCATAGCCGACGGCCGCGATGCCAACGTCACCGTCGACGACTCCTCGGACGTGCTCCGGCGCCTGCTGACCCTGAGCTGCGGCCGCCAACGGCTCGCCGAGGTGGTCGAGTTCAGCCTCGACCAGACGTGGACGCCGGTACCCGGCGGCCAGGCTCTGCTGGGCGGCGTCGAGCTCCGTCGCGTCGGCTCGGGTCCGACGGTGACGCTGGAGCAGGTCGCCGGCAGCGTCGCCTACACCCTGCAGCCGGTCGACGATGCCGACCCCATCGCAACGCTACGGCCGGACGAGGACGCTCTCTCGGTGCCGCTGCGTGCCGTCGCACTGCGCTGCGACCCGCACGCTCGGGCTGAGGGCAAGAAGAACTACGTCTTCCCACTCTGGTTCCGCCTCGACGGCGGGCCCGAGATCCACGTCGAGGTGAAGGGCGACACCGGCGTCCAGACCGCCATGGACACGTTGTGCGGGCCCTGAACCCGTGGCGTGGAACCGTGACACGGATGCGCTCGTGCACGAGGATGACTCCGTGATCCGGTCGTCGCTCGCCGTCCGGGGCCGGGTGGCCCGGCGGCCGAGTGGCCGGCGGTGACGGTCGTGCTCCCGCGTAGGTTCGCACTCGTCCGCCACGTCGACTACACCGGTGTCTCCGGCGTCGGCGTGGTCGCCTTCGGGATCGCCTTCTCCGACGGTCATGTCGCGCTGCGCTGGTGCTCCATCCATCCGGCCACCAGCACCTGGGGCTCTCTCGAGGACATGCTCGCCGTCCACGGGCACGGCGAGGCCACGAGCATCCAGTGGATCGACGCGCCGGCGCACGAGCTCGAGGAACTGCCCGGTGCCTCGCGAGTCGGACGACGCGCCCGGCGACGAGCCGAACGCGACGCTGCCGACGCCGACGACGAGTCGCCGACCGGCGAGCCCGACGTCGAAGCCGAACCGGCAGTCACTCAAGCCGAGCCCGACGCGGGCCCAGGGCCGCTGGCCAACGGCCACCCGAGGCCGCGCGAACCGGCGGTTGAAGTGCCCAGTCGAGCTCCCGGGGTCAACCCCGCCGACGACGGCGATTCCGACACGGTGCCGGCTCTGCCCCGGCCCGTGATCCCCGGCCGTCACCGGCGCTCCGACCAGGTCGATCCCCGACGCTGACCGGGCGGGCGGCGATGACCCCGGACAGACGGTGGCCTCGGCAGGTCTACGACGTCGGCGACGAGCCTGATCCGCGGTTCAGCTTCGCCAACGAGCGGACGTTCCTGGCCTGGATCCGGACCGGCCTCGCTCTGCTGGCCGTGGGGATCGCGCTGGAGGGCCTGGCCGTGCCCGAGTCCGAGGTCGCCCGCCGCGTCGTCGTCGTCACCGTGGTCGTTCTCGGGGCTGTCGCGAGTGGGGGCGCGTACGTGCGGTGGGCCCGCGCCGAGCGGGCCCTGCGCCTGTCGCGCCCACTCCCCCCGCCGACCCTCGCGCCGCTTCTCGGTTTCGGTCTGATCGTGGTCGGGTTCCTCGTCGTCGCCGCGGTTCTGGCCGGATGACGCCCACCGCAACCGGCCCCGGCGTCGTGTCGAGCGGCGACAGCGGGAGGCCGCACGAGCGAACGGCACTGGCCTGGACCCGCACGGCGCTGGCCTTGTTGGGAGCCGCCCTGCTGGCGACCCGGGTCGTCGTGGACCGGCTCGGGTTGCTCACGGTGGCCGTCGCCGTGGTCACACTGCCCCTCGCTGTCGTCGTGCTCGTCGGCGCCGGGCGGCGCTACCGTTCGGCCCACGTCGCCCTGCGTACGCCGGGCCGGCTGCCCGACGGTCGACTGCCCGCCGGTGTCTCTGTCCTGGTGGTCGTCCTCGCCGTGACCGAGCTCGGCTACGTCTCCTCGGATTAGTCCTCTTTGACCTCGGGTAGAACCTGCGACCCCAGGCCACGGTGGCCGAAGGCGACCGGCTCGGATGCCGGCCGCCGGAGCAGCAGGGACTCGTACACACCAGCGGGTCCGTACGCGAGCCTGGACGCGCCGACCAGAGGGTCGCCGGCGGCTCGGCGGAGGACGGCTCGGGGCCGTCGTGCGGCGACCAGGCGACGTAACGGCTCGGTCACCAAGTCGTCGAGCTCGAACAGGCTGCCCGTGAACGCGACCCGCTGGTCGTCCTCGGGCAGGTGGTCACACGCCGTCGACAGGGTGTCGGCCAAGTCCCCCGCCGCCGCGGCCCAGATAGCCAGCGCGACCTCGTCGCCGTCACGGGCCGCTTCGGTGACCTGCGCGGCGAAGCCGGCGACGGTCCGGGCGGCGTGTGCACCGCCCTGGACACGACCCGGAAG
>JBOGDU010000198.1:0-4873 GCA_050743145.1 Jiangellaceae bacterium
TCTGGTTGGTCACATAGTTCACGGTCGACGTGGCCGGCCGCGGGTCGATCGGGTACAGCGTCGCGAAGCCCGCGGCGACCGGCGCGGTGACCGTCAGGTTCCCATACATCGCTATGCCGAAGAAGACAAAGTCCGCAAGGTCGATCTGAATGCTTCGCCCACCGATAAGACGACCCTGGCTGTCAATATTGCCACTGGGATTGATGATCCTCGCCCGGCCGGCGGACGTGCGCGTGTCCAGAACCCGGGCTGGGTTGATCGGGACGAGCTGGTTAGCCACGAGATCGGTGTAGACGAACCCCGGGAGGTCTAGGTCGTGTCCGAACAGCAGGATGCCGAAGTTGTTGTGCAAGTCACCGCCGTTAACAGTGCCGATATTGTCCTGATGGGCAATGTTGAGCGGCGCGCCGTCGCCCGTATTGCTAAGGCCCAGCGTGCCCGTTACGTTCGAGCTGGTGAGCGTCGTACGTGTCGCCTGCGCGTTGTTGTCCACGCCCTGAATGACGGGCTGCCCTGGATCAGCGCCGGCAGAGCCAGCGTTCGCAGCACTTACTGCCGCCAAACCGGCGGTGCCCGCCAGAACGGCTCCGCCGCGCCTTAGGAGGACGCGTCGGTCGACGACCGCCTCCTCGTGATCTTCATGCTCTCGGGACTGCACAATGATCCCCGTCTCCCTTCGGGACGATGCCACGAGCCGAACCCCACGCGGGTTCGGCGCCTCATCCTGGCACGAAGGCATGCCGCTCCGGTATGGCCCCACAACAGTCAGTAGTGGCTGAGCGGAACCGAGGTCGCGGCCATGATCGGCGACAACACCTGTGACCTGCTTTCACCTGCCTTTCTCTGCCCTGTCGCCTGCCGTTCGCTGTCCACCGATAGCGCCGCACGGATGGATGCCTCCCAGTGGGTGCTCGGCTATGCTCTGGGCCCGCTACTCAGCACTCACACCTCACCTTGGGAGCGGCCGGCCCGTGACACCGCCAATCGACACTCCCCATCCTGGACGACGAGCGATCTTAAAACTGGCTGCCGTCCCCCTGTTGGCGCCGGCGCTGATCAATTCCCCCACGGCGACGGCGGCAGTCGCCCGGAGTCCGGTTCCAGCAACCGTTCGGCGCCTCAAACTTAGCTCCGGCCTTCTCCAGGAGATCGATCCGTCCGAGCATGTGCGGCAACTTCCACCCGAGGTCAGGCTCGGGCGCCACGCCCGCTCCTATCGGGTGTTCGCGAACGACCAGGTGGAGGCAGGCCGGTTCGTCCTCGCTGCCGTCACGTGGACAGCATCCAGCGCCGCATCGAGCATGCGACTGCTGGTCCGAGCGCGAGTTCGATCGGGCTGGCTTCCCTGGCAGGACCTGCACGAGGACGACCACGGCCCCGACGGCGACTCCACAGAAACCGCCAGCGCCCGTGCGGGATCAACTCCCCTGCTGGTTCCGGATGCGGACGCGGTCGGGATCCGGATCGAGGCCAGTGACGACCTGCCAGCGGACCTCGAACTGGTACTCGTCGACACCGCGACGTCAACCGCGGACACCTTGGCAGCCGCCAATGCGGAGCTCATGACGACATCGGCGGCGACCCGCCCCACCATCCTCACCCGCGCGGAATGGGGTGCGGATGAGTCGATCCGGGAGCCAGGAGAACCGGAGTACGGCCAGGTTCTTGGCGGCTTCGTTCATCATACGGCCGGGACGAACTCATACTATGCGTCCGACGTACCCGCGATAATTCGCAGCATTTACGTCTATCATGTCACCATCCGTCGTTGGCGGGATATCGGTTACAACTTCCTCGTCGACCGTTTCGGTAAAATCTGGGAAGGGCGCTATGGCGGTGTCGACCGGGCTGTCATAGGAGCCCACACCACCGGCTACAACGCCTATGCATTCGCTATGGCGGCCATTGGCACGTATACACCCAAGATACCGGAATCCGCTCTTCTTGCCGCCTATCATCAACTGTTCGCGTGGAAATTCTCGCTCCATGGGGTGAACCCCTCCGTGACCGTTTCGTACCCCGGTGGCCAGGCTCTCTTGCCCATATCTGGGCACCGCGACGCCGATTCCACGGAGTGCCCCGGCACGCAGCTATACAGCGCGCTCCCCGCAATCCGTAGCGGCGTCGCGGCCCTGATGAGCGACTTCCCCCGCGCACCATCATCGTTGCGGCTCGAGGGACCAGCCTCCGGGTCTGTCGGCAGCACGGCTCAGCTGAACATCTACTGGTCGGCGGGAGGCTGGGTCTCCGGCATCGTGAACCTTCAAGTCTGGAACGACGGCGCGTGGCGATACGTGCGACAGATCCAGGTCACGAACGGCAGAGCGTCAGTCCCAATCACCGTCGATCGAACTCGGACCCACCGAGTGGCCGCGCGCTATGCGCCCGGTGTGCAACTGGGCTACAGCCAGAACGTCACGGTAAACGCCCTACCTCGCCCCACGGCGGTGCGGCTCAGCGCGCCGAGCACGGCAGAACTCGGCAGTACGGTGCGGATCGACGTGTACTGGACCTCAGGCGTTGGGCTCACCGGGCGGGTGAACCTCCAGCGGAAGTCCGGTAGCACTTGGGTCTACGATCAGCAAGTCGAGGTCAGGGTCGGTCGCGGAGCTACGACAATCAGCCTGATATCGACGTCCACCTATCGTGCCTACGCGCAGCCCCTTCCTGGGATACAGAGTTCCGTTAGCCGTGAAATCACCATTGCGGCGGTCTGATCACGAGTCTCACGCCGGTAACCGGCTCTTCGTCTCCAACCGTGGTGACGGGTCTGCGACACGCTGTGTCGGTGGGGCCGTTGGACCTGCGCGCCGCGGCCTCGTCGGCAGGCTCATCCTTCGGGGTCTTCTAGGCGTGAGACGGCCTTTCGGCAGAGGGTGTGGCGATCCGGGCGATCTCGGTCACAAAGTCTCCAGAAAGCTGCCGCCAGTCGAACTCCGCGCCGGCGACCCGGTGTCCTGCTGCACCCATCTCGGCTCGACACGCCGGATCGGCGCGGAGCCGGAGGATCTCTCGTACCACGGCATCCGCGTCGCCGAAAGGGACGACGACGCCGGCACCCGCCCGCCGGACGAGGTCCCGGGCCTGCGGTAGCGGCGTCGTGACGACGGGAACGCCGTGTGCCATGTACTCGACCACCTTGGTGGGCATGCTGCCGCGATAGTTCGGCTCGTCGTGCAGCAGCGAGAGCCCTGCGAGGGCACCGCCCAGCATCGCGAGAGCCTGGTCGTTCGGGACGAAACCCGCCCAGTCGAGGTCGCCCGCATCTGCCGCCGGCGCGAGCAGTCGTCGCGCTGCCTCATCGGCGTCACCGATCACGAGCAAGCGGGTGCCGCCTGCCGTCGCAATGCGGACCTGCCGTCCGATGTCGACCAGCTCAGCAGCCCCGCGGGCAAGGGTGACGTGGCCGAGGTAGACGACGCGGCGGTCGTTCGAGGGCTGGATCCGTTCCGGGACCTGGACTGTGTTGGGGACGACGAGATGGTCGGGGCCGAAGCGCACGCGGTAACTGGTCTCCGCGAGGATCAGGTGTACGCGCCGGGCAGCGAGTTGCTCGATTGTGCGGACGGTTGCAGCGACTGGCCGCCGTAGGGGCCGGGGGAGCCACGGCTTCAGCGTGACTGCGGCGGCGGTGTCCTCGTGCACGTCCCACACGACCGGCGGCAGGTCGAGGCCGGGCAGAGTGAGAAGCAGCTCGGGATCATGCAGCAGGACGACATCGTGGCCGGGCGCTCGGGCGCGCAGCAGCGCTCGTGCACCGCGCAGGGCCGCGAACCGGCGACGCCCAGTGGCGCGCGGCACATCGACGGTCTCCAGGCCGTTGGGTCCGCGCGGTGGGGCGACGCCGTATCCCGAGAACGGCGCGGCGTATGTCACCTGCCAGCCCGCATCGAGCAACGCGCTGATCTCGCGATGGCGGATCCGAGCGTCACCTGGATGGTGGACGACCGTGACGACCAGCGCGCGGTGCACCCGTCTCAGCCCTTGGCGGCCGATGCGACCCGCTTGGGGGTGGTGACCGCCGCCCGGTACGCCTGACAGACCTCGCCGGCCGGCCCATCCATCTTGAGCACGCCCTGGTCGATCCAGAGGGCACGGCTGCACATGCTCTCGACGGTGGCTAGGGAGTGGCTGACCAGGAAGATCGTGCCGGCGTTCTCGCGGATGCGGTCTATGCGTTCCTTGCTCTTGGCGCGAAACTCTGCGTCGCCCGTGGCGAGGGCCTCGTCGATCATGAGCACGTCCGGCGTGGCGGCCGAAGAGATCGCGAAACGCAGCCGTGCGCCCATGCCGCTGGAGTACGCCTTCATCGGCAGGTACACGAAGTCGCCGATGCCGGCGAAGTCGACGATTTCGTCGAAGCGCTCATGCACCTGCTGGGGTGTGAGGCCCAGGGCGAGCCCGCCGATCATGATGTTGCGCTCGCCGGTCAGCTCGCTCATCAACACAGCGTTGACACCGAGCAGCGACGGCTCGCCGGATACGTAGACGGTGCCCCTGGTCGCCGGGAGCAGGCCGGCGATGGCGCGCAGCAAGGTGCTTTTGCCCGAGCCGTTGCGCCCGACGACGCCGATTGACTCACCGTGGCGCGCCATGAACGAGACGCCCCTCACCGCCGGAATCTCGGTGACGGCTCCGACGTGGTCGGCGGGCTTGCTCAACAGGCGCGCCAGCCACGTTGGGCCCGCTGCGCTGGTGGGTCGCCGTCGTCCGCCATAGACCCGGTAGGTGACGTGCAGGTCGTCGACAATCAACGACGGGTCGCCGAGCGCTGTGGGCAACGGGCGTCCGGGCAGTTGGTCTGCCTCGAAGTCGACCTCTCGGGGGACCGCTGGCTCAGTCACGGCCGTACCTCTCCTCCGCCTGCCAGAAC
>JBOGDU010000199.1:0-4329 GCA_050743145.1 Jiangellaceae bacterium
AAGGTCGTGCGGCTCGTCACCCACTATCCACGCTGCCACCCTGCGCCGCTCGAGTGCTGCGGATGCGTCGCCGACGTGAACCCGGCGACCGGGAAGGCGACGATCTACATGACGTCGCAGGCGCCGCACGCGCACCGGACGCTCTTTGCGCTCGTGGCCGGCCTGCCGGAGCACCAGATCCGCATCATCTCGCCCGACATCGGCGGCGGCTTCGGCAACAAGGTTCCGATCTACCCCGGGTACGTCGTCGCCACCGCGGCCTCGCTGGTGATCGGCCGGCCGGTCAAGTGGGTCGAGACCCGCACCGAGAACCTCATCTCCACGGGTTTCGCCCGCGACTACCACATGCACGGCGAGCTGGCCCTGACCAACGAGGGCAAGATCCTCGGCCTGCGCGTGAACATGCTCTCCGACAACGGCGCCTTCTTCGCCGACGCCCAGCCGAGCAGGTTCAAGGCCGGGCTGTTCCACATCGTGACCGGGTCCTACGACTATCCGGCGGCGCACGTCGTGACGCAGGGCACGTACACGAACAAGGCACCCGGTGGTGTCGCCTACCGCTGCTCGTTCCGCGTCACCGAAGCGTCGTACCTGATCGAGCGGCTGGTGCAGAACGCCGCATACGAGCTGGGCATCGACCCGGCCGAGATCCGGATGCGCAACTTCATCAAGCCCGAGCAGTTCCCGTACGAGTCGCCGACGGGTTTCGTCTACGACTCCGGCGACTACCCGAGGGCGCTGCAGAAGGCGCTCGACATGGTCGGGTACGACGAGTTGCGCGCCGAACAGGCGGCCGGCCGCGCCGATGGGAAGCTCATCGGCATCGGCATCGCGAGCTTCACCGAGGTGGTCGGCGCGGGCAAGGGCTCCGAGTACGACATCGCCGGGCTGCGGATGTTCGACTCCGCCGAGCTGCGGGTCCACCCGACCGGCAAGGCCATCCTCAAGCTCGGCGTCCGCAGCCAGGGCCAGGGTCACGAGACGACGTTCGCGCAGATCGTCGCCAACGAGCTCGGCATCCCCGCCACCGACGTCAAGGTGATGGAGGGCGACACCGACAACACCCCGTACGGCCTGGGTACGTACGCCTCACGCAGCACGCCGGTCGGCGGCGCCGCAACGGCCGTCATCGCCCGTAAGCTCCGCGAGAAGGCCACCAAGATCGCGGCCCACCTGCTGGAGGCGTCCGAGGACGACATGGAGTGGAAGGCGGGCACCTTCTCCGTGAAGGGGTCTCCCGGACAGTCCGTGACCATCCAGGACGTCGCGCTGGCGGCCTACAGCAACCTGCCCGAGGGCATGGAGGCCGGCCTCGAGGGTGTGCACTACTACGACCCGCCGAACATGACCGACCCGTTCGGCAGCTACGTGGTCGTCGTCGACGTCGACCCCGACACCGGCCAGTGGACCGTGCGCCGGATGGTCGCGGTCGACGACTGCGGGGTCAGGATCAACCCGATGATCGTCGACGGCCAGATCCACGGCGGGCTCGCCGAGGGTTACGCGATGTCCTCGATGCAGTTCATCACCTTCGACGAGGACGGCAACTGCATCGGGTCCAACTTCATGGACTACCTGATCCCGACGGCGTGGGAGACACCGCGCTTCGAGCTCGGAGCGACGGTGACGCCGTCGCCGCACCACCCGATCGGTGCGAAGGGCGTCGGCGAGTCGGCCACCGTGGGGTCGCCCGCCGCGTACGTCAACGCGGTGATCGACGCACTCGCACACCTCGGGGTGCGCAACATCGACATGCCGGTGATGCCGGCCCGGGTGTGGTCGGCGATGAACGAGGCGGGGCCGGCCCCGGGATGAGCGACCCGCAGCTCGCCGAGGCCGCCGCGCTCGAGCGCCGCGGCGAGCCGTTCGTGCTGGCCACGGTGGTGTGGCGGCAGGCGCCGTCGTCGGGACACGTCGGGTCGAAGGCGCTGGTCATGCCGGACGGGACCATGCGGGGGTGGCTCGGCGGCGCCTGCGCACAGCCCGCCGTACGTAGCGAGGCGCTGTCGGCACTGGCGGACGGGCGTTCGCGGCTGCTCCTGCTCGGCGTGCCGCCGGAGGCTGCGGCCGCGTTGGGTGAGGGCGCCGTCGTCGTACCCATGGCCTGTGGGAGTGAGGGGTCGCTCGCCGTGTACCTCGAACCCGTGGTGCCGGCGCCGCTGGTGGTGGCCGTGGGGAGTTCGCCGGCGGTCGACACGCTCGCGGCGCTGGTGCGAGATCTCGGCTGGCGCGCGGCCGTCGCCCAGACGCCCGATGACCTTGCCGCACACCCGGTCGACGCGGGAACGGCCGTCGTCGTTGCCACGCAGGGGCACGACGACGAGGCGGCGCTGCAGGCGGCGCTCGCGACCGGCGCCGGCTACGTCGGGCTGGTCGCATCGCGCAAGCGGGCGGAGGCGACACTCGGCTACCTGCGCGACCGCGGCGTGCCCGACCGTGACCTGTCCCGCGTACACGCACCCGCGGGCCTCGACCTCGGGTCCACCGACCACCGGGAGATCGCGGTCGCGGTGCTGGCGGACCTGGTCGCGAGGCGGGCGGCGGGCGAGCTCCGGGCTCGGGTCACCGCGGCGGAGCCACCGCCGGCACAGGCGGTCGACCCCGTCTGCGGCATGACCGTCGACGTGGCCACCGCACAGTGGACCACCGAGCACGACGGGCAGACGTGGTACTTCTGCAGCGCCGGGTGCCTGGCGGCCTTCGTCGCCGAGCGCGCCACCACACCGCCCGGGTAGGTCTCACGACAGGGCGACCCGGACGAGGGCGACGACGTCGTCCGCGCAGCCCCACGACAACGTCACGCCGGCCCCGCCGTGCCCGTAGCAGTGCACGCACGGCGTCCCGTCCACCAGATCCTCCCGGTCCAGGCGGACGGCCGGCCGCCCGGGCCGCAGGCCGACCCGGTGCCCGAGCACCCTGGCACCGTGGAGACGAGGCTCCAGGGCGGTGCAGCGGTTGAGGATCGCCGTCGCCGTCCGCGGGTCCGGCTCCAGGCCGGTCTCGCCCTCCTCGGCGGTGCCGCCCAGGACGCAGTCGCCCGTCCGCGGCACGATGTACGTGACGTGCTCGCCGCCCTCGTCGAGGACCACCTGGTCGAGGCCGGGGTTCTCGACCCGGACGATCTGCCCGCGGATCGGCGTCACGCTCGTGTCGCCGGCCAGCTCGCGGGCACCGAGACCGGCACAGTTGACGACGACGCGGGCGGCGCCCGCGGCGTCTGCGAGCGACTCGACCGCGCGTTGCTCGATGACGCCACCGGCCGACTCGAACCGCTGCCACAGTCCGTCGAGGTAGACCGGCATCTCGACCACCGGCGTCGTGAAGGCGTACCCGTCGCGGTAGCCGTCCGGGAGCTCGGCCGGGCGGCACCGGCGTAGATCAGGGACGGCTGCACGCCACCACGGGTCGGGGACCATGTCGCGGAACAGTTCCCTGGTGGCACCCATGCGGACGCCGGCCGACGGCGTGGCCGCCATCTGCTCGAAGACCGCGAAGGTGTGCCGCCCCCACCGCAGCACCTCCGCCTCGGGATAGGCCCGGTACGGGTACCAGATGGCCGCCGCCACGCCCGAGGTGGTGTCGAACGGCAGCTCGCGCGCCACGATGCGCACGACGAGGTCGGCCGCCTGCAGGCGGAGCGCCACGGACAGCCCGATGACGCCCGCCCCGACGACGACCACGTCCATGCGCTCTGCCCTCCCAGCGCGATTCTTCAGCCATCTTGTGGCGGGTTCGCAACGCTTGATGTCGGGCGGACACGTTCCATTCCCGCCACAAGTCGCGTCATTCTGGCCAGCACCTCGTGTGGGGTGGGAACCACGGAGCGTCAGGCACCGTCCAAGGCGCATGATGACAGCGTCGAGGTCGACAGTCCTGGTCGCCGGCCTGGCCGGGTCGGCCCTGGCCCTGAGTGCCTGCACCGGCGGCGGCTCGGGCGGCGTACAGGCGCCGGCCGGCCAGGTGGCCGCCGCGCTCCGGCTGGTGTCCTTCGACTCGTGCGACGACGCGCTCGCCGAGCTCAAGCGCGCTGTCGCCGAGTACGTGTCGCCCTATGGCCTGGGTGGCGGCGACGTCGTGTTCGACGGTGACGTGGCAATGGCCGTACCGGAGGCGGCCGCCGGAGCGGAGCGAGGCTCGCTCACGGGCGGCGATGACAGCGCAGCAGCGGCCGAGGGTGACGCGGCAGCCGTGCCGCAGGAGCACTCGACGACCAACACCCACGAGGTCGGCGTCGACGAGCCGGACCTGGTCAAGACCGACGGGCGCCGCATCGTCACGGTGACCGACAACACGCTGCGCGTGGTCGACGCGGAGAGCAGGACCCTGTCC
>JBOGDU010000200.1:0-5996 GCA_050743145.1 Jiangellaceae bacterium
ACCTCGCTGGGCTGCGGTTGCTGGAGGGCGTGGCGGACGACGTTGATGTCCTCATCCCGGGTCACGGGTCCGTCTGTGGGGCTGATCAGGTGCGCGCACGGATCGAACAGGACCGCGCGTACGTGCAGGCCCTGCGTGACGGCGGTGTTCCCGACGACCCGCGGATCGGCCCAACGGCCAAGCCCGGCTGGGAATGGGTGAGCGACGTGCATGCAGGGCAAGCCCAGCGCCTCGCCCAAAGAAGCGAGCGCGACGGGACGCCCGGATAGAGATCCCTCGATCTTCGCTGCATCTCGATAAGAAGCTGCCTCGCTACTGGGCCATGTCGACGAAGCGGCTGTAGTGGCCCTGGAACGCGACGGTGATGGTGGCCGTCGGCCCATTGCGATGCTTGGCCACGATGAAATCGGCCTCGCCGGCGCGGGGCGACTCCTTCTCGTAGGCGTCTTCGCGGTGCAGGAGGATCACCATGTCCGAATCCTGCTCGATTGATCCCGATTCGCGTAGATCAGCCAGCATCGGCTTCTTGTCGGTTCTTTGCTCCGCGCTCCGGTTGAGCTGGCTGATCGCCACGACCGGGACGTCGAGCTCCTTGGCCAGGAGCTTCAACGCTCGGGAGAACTCCGCAACCTCCTGCTGGCGGCTCTCGACCCGCTTGCCGCTGGTCATCAGCTGGAGGTAGTCGATGACGACCAGCCGCAGGTCGTGCCGCTGCTTGAGCCGGCGGCACTTGGCCCGGATCTCCATCATCGTCATGTTCGGCGAGTCGTCGATGAACAGCGGCGCACTGGAGACCTCGCCGGTTCGCCGCGCGATGCGGTTCCAGTCGTCGTCGGTCATCTGACCCGAGCGCATGTGATGAAGCGGAACCCGGGCCTCCGCCGAGAGCAGCCGCATGGTGATCTCGTTGCGGCTCATCTCCAGCGAGAACATGACCGACGTGAGCTGCTGGCGGATCGCGGCCGCTCGGGCGATGTCGAGGCCCAGCGTCGAGTTGTGCGTGGGAATGCACGATCGCCCGGCCAGGTAGAGGTGCTCGGCATTGTCGACCTCGACGCAGCGCACGGGCACGGACCGGATCCGGCGGACGTCGACGACCATCCGGCCGGACGGCGCGTGGTCGAACCGCTGACGATCGAGCTTGCGGCGGACCCTGAAGACCGCCCCGCCCGGCGTGAACGCGATCCGGTAGCAGGTCGAGGCTGCGTCGACCCGACGGATCCGGAGCCGCCCGAGAAAGCCGAGGGACGAGATCAGCTCGAGAGCACCGTCGGCGAGGCGGCGACTGGTCAGCTCGACCCGGACGCGACCGGTCTCGTCGATCGACCCGTCGGCGTCGAGAAGCCCGGCGAGCAACGCACGCCGCTGGCGCTGCGATGCGCGAAGGTAGACCTCGGGAATGTGCTTGTGGCCCAGAACACCGATGCGGCGAAGGGCGTCGGCGGCCACGCCATGGTCTTGCTGGTCGCCGTCGCCCAGCCAGACGCCGAACTCATACGGAGGCACAGGCAGGTCGGCGTCCGGAAGATCGAACGGTCGCGCCAGTCGCACCGCATGACCGGGCCGACCATGGGCAGCCGAACCGTGCAGGGTGGCTGCCATGGTCTCGGTGCTGACGATGTGATCGTTCTCTGCCGTCCGTCGACGATCGGACCGCCTCGAGCCACCGGACGAGTGGACACGCCCTGCGGGCTCCGACCCCGAGCCCGCGTAACGGCCGACCGGAACGCGGTCGGACCCGCCTCGACGCGCACCGCGAGTCGTGACCGCCCACTGGTGCTGCGCATCGGCGACGATGATCGAACCGTCGGAGAACTCGACCTCGTAGCACGGCCGACCCTCCATCACCGCCGTTGCCGCCACCACGCGAGTCGGCTTGCCGTCGGCGCCGATCAGCTCGTCGCCGATCGCCACCGCACCCATCGTCGTCCACCCGCAGGGAGTGGGAAGAGGCGTATCGAGCGCCAACGCCTTGCCGATCGCCGGTCGCGCCGCGATGACGATCATCTGCCCCGGATGCAGGCCGTTCGTCAGCGCGTCGAGGTCGGCGAAGCCGGTGGGCACGCCGACCATCTGGCCGCCACGAGAGCCGATCGCCTCGATCTCGTCGAGCGTGCCTTCCATGATGTCGCCCAGCGGCAGGTAGTCGTCGGACGTGCGCCGGTCGGTGACCGAGTACACCTCCGCCTGGGCCCGGTCGACGATATCGTCGGCGTCGCCGTCGCCGCCGTACCCCATCTGGACGATCCGCATGCCCGCCTCGACCAGGCGGCGCAGGACCGCCCGCTCGCGGACGATCTCGGCGTAGTAGCCGGCGTTTGCCGCCGTCGGGACCGACGAGACCAGGGTGTGCAGGTAGGGCGCACCTCCGACCCGGCCGAGCTCGCCGCGCTTCTTCAACTCGTCGGCCACCGTGAGGGGATCGGCCGGCTCGCCGCGCCCGTAGAGGTCGAGGATGGTGTCGTAGATCGTCTCGTGGGCCGGCCGGTACATGTCGTGGCCGCGCAGAACCTCGACGACGTCGGCGATCGCGTCCTTGGACAGCAGCATCCCGCCGAGCACCGACTGCTCGGCGGGGACGTCCTGAGGCGGGGTGCGGTCGTAACCCGCGGCGGGCGCATGGTCGTCTCGCCGATCAGGAAGCTCGGCGACGCTCACCGTCGACACCCCCTTCGAACATGCGTTCGATCCTCTGATACGTATACCACGCGCCCACCGACACGTCCCCAGACACCGACATGCGAGCAAGGCAGCCTCGGAACTCCGCCGACGTTATGGCCGGGGCCGAGGCGGGGAAAGCGCAACGTTCACAGGGCCTGTGGAACGCTCGTGGACAGCCGTCCCCAGGTTGTGTACAAGCCTGGGGACAACTGGTGCACAGTCGGACATGCGGCACACCCGTGTCGGCTCCCATCTGCCCAGACGGTGATCCACCGAATGTGGAAGAAATGCCGCCTGCCGCTCGTCTCATCATGTGAGACACGACATCGGGATTGTCAGGCGTCACCCGTAGCGTCGGTGCTGCCATGCGCCGTGCCCGACGACCCGCCGTCCTCCATCGCCATCCCGCGGACGCCGAGATCCTCCGGCTCGCGTTGCCGGCACTCGGTGCGCTCGTCGCCGAACCGCTCTTTCTGCTGTCCGACTCCGCGATCGTCGGGCATCTCGGCACGCCACAGCTTGCCGGCCTCGGCATCGCGGGGACGGTGCTTGCCACCCTGGTCAATGTCTCGATCTTCCTCGCCTACGCGACGACCGCAGCGGTTGCCCGCATGCTCGGGGCGGGCGACCGTCGTGGCGCGATGCGCCAGGGCATCGATGGCTGCTGGCTGGCGCTGCTGGTCGGCGGGGTCACCCTGATCGTCGGCTGGCCCGCTGCCGACTGGGTGATATCCCTGTTCGGGCCGTCGCCCGACGTCGCCGAGCATGCCGCGACCTACCTGCGGATCAGCCTGCTCGGCATCCCGTCGATGCTCTTCGTCCTTGCCGGCACCGGAGTGCTCCGCGGCCTGCAGGACACGCGCACGCCGCTCGTCGTCGCCGTCGCGGGTGCCGTCGCCAACGTCGTCCTCAATGTCATGCTCGTGTACGGCCTCGATCTCGGCATCGGCGGATCGGCGCTCGGCACGGTCATCGCCCAGACCGCGATGGCGGCGGCCTTCGCCCGCGTCGTCGTGCGCGGAGCCCGTCGGCACGGAGCGAGTCTCCGGCCGGACTGGGCCGGCCTCCGGCGTTCGTTCGGGGCAGGCCTCCCGCTGGTCGTCCGGACGGTCTCGATGCGTGTCGCGCTGGTCGGCGCCACGGTGGTCGCGGCTGGGCTGGGCACGGCGGAACTGGCCGCGTACCAGGTCGCCTTCACGACCTGGACGCTGCTGGCGCTGGTCCTCGACGCCGTCGCGATCGCCGCGCAGGCACTCGTCGGGCGTTCTCTGGGAGCGGCCGACGTCGACGCCGCGCGGTCGACGGCGCGGCGCATGGTTCAGTGGGGCCTGCTCGCCGGAGCCGGCCTCGGACTCGTCGTCGCCGTGCTCGCTCCCTTGTACGCGCGGCTGTTCACCGCGGATGCCGAAGTGCGCTCCCTGCTGGTGGCCGCCCTTCTGGTCGTGGCGGTGATGCAGCCACTGGCCGGTTGGGTCTTCGTGCTCGACGGTGTGCTGATCGGCGCCGGCGACGGACCCTATCTGGCGCTTGCGTCCGTGCTGAGCGTGCTGGCCTTCCTTCCAGCGGCGGCGGTCGTGGCCGTCAGCGGCGTCTCGGGTGTCGCCGGCATCGCGGCGCTGTGGGCGGCGATCGGCGTGTGGGTGCTCGCCCGCCTGGTCACCCTCGCCTACCGCGAACGCTCGGGCGCCTGGCTGGTGACCGGCGCCGTGCGGTGACCAGCCAGGCGGGCGTGCGCTGAGCCCGACTTGTGGCGGGTTCGCGACGTCTCACGCACTCCGCAGGCGTTGCCAACCCGCCACAAGTGAGGGGCTGGGGAGCGACCGCGGACTGGCCGCCTCGGAGGCCGGGGCGTGGAAGGCTGGCGAGAATGAACCTCCTGGCACTGCCCGTCATCGCAGCATTCTCGTTCCTGACCGCCCTCGTGTTCGGTCTTGCAGCCCAGCGCCTGCTGGGGATTCGCCTCGGCCTGGTCCGCTTGGTCATCGCGGGCCTGTTCGCGCTGTTCATCAACTGGCCGATCCAGACCGCGCTGCTCGGCGAATACGCGGAGCGTGAGCCGACCAGAGCCGAGGCGGTGCCGGCGCTGTTCTTCGTCCTGCTGGCGATGGCGTGCACGGTCTTGGCGTCCATGGCATTCCTGGTGGTGATCGAGGCCTTCGCGCCGCTGGGTTCGCTGCCGCCGCCCCTGGTGTGGGGCCGCGGCCTGCGCGCCCGGCTGGCACGCACACGTCGGTACTGGCAGATCGTCGCCGTCGCGCTCCGCCACGGTCTGGGACCGTTCCTGCGTGACACCCGTCGGCGTGGCGACACTGCCGGCCGGGACCGGCAACTCGGCCGGGCGCTCCGGCAGACCCTCGACGCCGGTGGCGTCACCTTCGTCAAGCTGGGGCAGGTTCTGTCGACCCGCCGGGACCTGATTCCGGCCGAGATCGTCGACGAGCTGTCCAGTCTTCAGGACCAGGCCCGGCCGGTGGCCTGGGCCGATGTCGAAGCGATCCTGGAGTCGGAGCTGGGCGCCCCGGTCGACGAGATCTTCGCCGGCTTCGACCGCACACCCCTCGCCGCCGCCTCGGTCGGCCAGGTTCACGTCGCCCATCTGCGATCCGGTTCCGACGTGGTGGTGAAGGTTCAGCGTCCGGGCATCCGACCCGTCGTCGAACGCGATCTCGACATCGCTCAGCGCATCGCGGCGCGCCTCGAGGAGGGCACCGGATGGGGGCGTTCCCTCGGGGTGCGGACGCTGGCTGACGGGCTGGCCGCTGCGATCCGCGAGGAGCTCGACTTCCGCATCGAGGCCGAGAACCTGCGCATTATCGCAGCGAGCGACGGTCACCACTCGGCGGTGCACGTGCCCACGATCCACCCCGCGCTGTGCACCGAGCGCGTGCTCGTCATGGAGCGGCTGCACGGAACGCCGGTCAACGCCGCCGAGGCCACCCTCGTCGAACGTGGTCTCGACCGGCTGGCCCTGGCAAGTACGCTGCTTGACTACCTGCTCCGGCAGATGCTGCTCGACGGTGTCTTCCACGCCGATCCGCACGCGGGCAACGTCCTCGTCCTCGACGACGGACGGATCGGATTGCTCGACTTCGGCTCCGTCGGACGGGTCGACTCCGGTCTGCGCGACGCACTCCAACGGCTTCTGCTAGCAGTGGACCGGGGTGACCCACTGGGAACCAGTGACGCCCTGCTCGAACTCGTCCCTCGCCCGGAGGTTGTCGACCAGCAACGCCTGGAACGCGACCTCGGCCGGTTCCTGGCCCGGCACGTCGACACCGCCGCGGCGTCGAGCGTCCGAATGTTCGGCGACTTGTTCCGCATCGTCGCGCACCACG
>JBOGDU010000201.1:0-3400 GCA_050743145.1 Jiangellaceae bacterium
GTCCTGCGATGAGCGACGCGCCCACAGTGGCCAACCCGCTGCGCGACAAGCGCGACAAGCGGCTGCCCCGCATCGCCGGGCCGTCCAGCCTGGTGATCTTCGGGGTGACCGGCGATCTCGCCCGCACGAAGCTCATGCCGGCCGTGTACGACCTAGCCAACCGGGGACTGCTGCCGCCGGGATTCTCCTTGGTCGGCTTCGCCCGGCGCGACTGGGCCGACCAGGACTTCGGTGATCAGGTCCACGACGCCGTCCGTCAGCACGCGCGCACGCCGTTCCGGGAGGCGTCCTGGCGGCAGCTGGCCCAGGGATTCCGGTTCGTGCCGGGCGAGTTCTCCGACGACGACGCGTTCGACCGGCTGGCCGACACGGTCCACGACCTCGACAAGGCCCAGGGCACCAGCGGCAACTACGCGTTCTACCTGTCAATCCCGCCCTCGTACTTCGACGTCGTGTGCAAGCAGCTGGCCCGCTCGGGGCTGGCCGAGCCGGACGACCAGGACCAGTGGCGTCGGGTGGTCATCGAGAAGCCGTTCGGCCACGACCTCGCCAGCGCGCGCGAGCTCAACAACACCGTCGAGGCGATCTTCCCGCCCGACTCCGTCTTCCGCATCGACCACTACCTCGGCAAGGAGACCGTCCAGAACATCCTGGCGCTGCGATTCGCCAACCAGCTGTTCGAACCGACCTGGAACGCGAACTACGTCGACCACGTGCAGATCACGATGGCCGAGGACATCGGCATCGAGAACAGGGCGGGCTACTACGACGGCATCGGCGCCGCGCGTGACGTGATCCAGAACCACCTTCTCCAACTGCTGGCACTCGTGGCGATGGAAGAGCCGGTCTCCTTCGACGCCCGCGAGCTGCGCGCCGAGAAGGAGAAGGTGCTCTCGGCGGTACGCCTGCCTCCGGACCTCGGCCGCCACACCGCGCGCGGGCAGTATGACGGTGGTTGGGCCGGCGGGGTGCAGGTGCAGGGCTACCTCGACGAGAACGGCATCCCGCCCGACTCGAAGACCGAGACCTACGCGGCGGTGCGGCTCGACATCGACACCCGTCGGTGGGCCGGGGTTCCGTTCTACCTGCGCACCGGCAAACGGCTGGGCCGGCGCGTCACCGAGGTCGCCGTGGTGTTCAAGCGGGCGCCCCACCTCCCATTCGAGTCCACGGCCACCGAGGAGCTGGGTCACAACGCCCTGGTGGTACGCGTTCAGCCGGATGAGGGCGTCACGATGCGCTTCGGTTCGAAGGTGCCCGGGACGGCGATGGAGGTCCGCGACGTCACCATGGACTTCGGCTACGGGCACTCGTTCACCGAGGACAGCCCGGAGGCGTACGAGCGGCTGCTGCTCGACGTGCTGCTCGGCGACCCTCCGCTGTTCCCCCGGCACGAGGAGGTCGAGCTGTCCTGGCAGATCCTCGACCCGATCGTGCGCTACTGGGCCCGGTACGGCACCCCGGAGGGGTATCCGTCCGGAAGCTGGGGTCCACCGTCAGCCGACACGATGCTGGCCCGCGACGGCCGGACCTGGAGACGGCCGTGACGGCGCGCGGCATCCGTCGGCCGGGCGGGAGGCCGTCGTGATCATCGACATGCCGTCCACCTCCGCGAACGGGGTTGCCAGGCGCATGGTCGACCTGCGCGTGAACCACGGCGCCATCGCGCTGGGTCGGGTGCTCACTCTCGTGCTGGTCGTCGAGGACGACGATGCGGAGCCCGCCATCGAGTCGGCCAACCATGCCAGCCACGAGCACCCGTGCCGGATCCTCGTCCTGGCGCGCGGTACGTCGCGCGGCTCGGCTCGGCTCGACGCCCAGATCCGGGTGGGTGGCGATGCCGGCGCTAGCGAGGTCATCGTGCTGCGGACGTTCGGTCCGCTGACGGCACACGGCGAGTCGGCGGTTCTCCCGCTCCTGCTCCCCGACGCCCCCGTCGTCGCCTGGTGGCCGGGCCAGGCGCCCCCCGTGCCGGCAGAAGATCCGGTCGGGCGGGTGGCGCAGCGTCGCATCACCGACGCCGCTAGGTGCAAGCGGCCCATCGCCGCCCTGCGCGAGCGCGCCGAGACGTACCACCCGGGTGACACCGACTTCGCCTGGACCAGGATCACGGCTTGGCGGGCATTGCTGGCGGCGGCGTTGGACCAGCCGCCGTTCGAGGACGTGACGGCGGCGCGGGTGGTCGGTGCCTCGGACAGCCCGAGCGCCGACCTGCTGGCCGCGTGGCTCGCGCTCGCGCTCCGGTGCCCGGTCACGCTGACCAAGGCGGCGGGGGTCGACGGCCTGGTCCACGTCGTACTCGACCGCCGGTCCGGGTCGCTCGAGCTCGACCGGCCGGGCGACGAGGTCGCGACGCTGTCGGTCCCCGGCCGGGACGATCGCCGGGTCGCCCTGCCCAAACGGCTCGACCGCGACTGCCTGGCCGAGGAACTGCGGCGCCTGGATCCGGACGAGACCTACGCGCACGTGCTGTCCGAGGGGCTCACGATTCTGCGCGAGACCGGACGGACGACGCGGTCGAAGGCGCCCAGAAATGGCCGGAGGTCGCGATGAGCCCGCCGGTCGTCGTCGTCCACCGCGACGCGGACGAGCTTGCCGCATCCGTCGCCGGTCGCCTGATCACCCGCATCGCCGACGTGCAGTCCGCCCGTGAGAACGCCGGCATCGGGTTGACCGGAGGCGGGATCGGTGGAGCGACCCTGGCCGCCGTGGCCGCCTCACCCGCTCGGTCGGCGGTGGACTGGAAGCACCTCGACGTGTGGTGGGGCGACGAACGGTTCCTGCCACGCGGACACCCCGAGCGCAACGAGACCCAGGCGCGCACAGCGCTACTCGACGCGGTTCCGCTGGCCTCCCACCGCGTGCACCCGATGCCGGCCACCGAGGACACCGGCGGCGACCCGGACGCCGCGGCCGAGCGCTACGCAGCCGAGTTGGCCGCCGCCTCCCGGCCCGAGAACCACGCCCGGGTTCCGGAGTTCGACGTGCTGATGCTCGGCGTCGGCCCCGACGGCCATGTGGCATCGCTGTTCCCCGACCAGCCGGCCCTCTACGAGACGCGGCACGTGGTGGCCGTCCGGGGAGCACCCAAGCCGCCGCCCACCCGCATCTCGTTGACACTGCCCGCGATCCGCGCCGCCGCCGAGGTCTGGCTCGTCGTCGCCGGCGACGACAAGGCGGCCGCCGTGCGGATGGCGCTGTCCGGAGCCGGCGAAGTACAGGTGCCGGCCGCGGGTGCCCGAGGCCGCCTGCGCACCCTGTGGCTGCTGGACCGGTCGGCGGCCTCGGCCCTGCCGCCCGGTCTCGAGCGCATCGCCTCGCCGTAGATGCGGAGTGCGGCTAGGCGCCGCGGACTCGCCGTAGGCCCTGCAGGGCCTCCTCGAGGATGGCCGCGCCGTCG
>JBOGDU010000202.1:0-12097 GCA_050743145.1 Jiangellaceae bacterium
TCCCATGCAGGCAGTCGGAGGTGTCGGCGCCGACGCCTCGACCATTCGCCGCCACCACGCGTAGACGCTGCTCTGCGGCGTTAGGCGGCTGAGACGTCGGCGTCACGGGCCCGGAACCAGCGCAACCGCCAGACCAGCTCGAGTGCCACGGCGGCCAGAGCCGCTATGCCCACGGCGGCCCAGGGCGCCCGCGTCCCCACCAGGTCGAGTTGGAAGAAGTCCTGCAGCCACGGGACCGTGAGGACGATGGCGAAGCCGGCTCCCATGGCGAGGACCAGCAGGATCCGCCACCACGTGTACGGACGCGCGATGATCGCGAGCACCCAGAGCGCGACCAGGAACAGTGTGAGTGTCGCCGCCGACGTCTCGGCCTCGAGGTCGCCGTCGTAGACCGAGCGCGCGAACAGGTACGAGCTGATCGTCGCGGCGGCGGCGACCGTGCCGGCGGGTATCGCGAATCGCAGCACCCGGCGGGTGAATCCCGGTCTCGCCCGCTCCGTGTTCGGAGCCAGCGCGAGGAAGAAGGCCGGGATCCCGATCGTCAATGAGCTGAGCAGGGTGAGGTGCCGGGGTAGGAACGGGTACGGCACCTGGGCCAGCACCACGACGACCGCGAGGATCACGGCGTACGCGGTCTTGGTGAGGAACAGGTTCGCGACCCGTTCGATGTTGCCAATGACCCGTCTGCCCTCCGCCACGACCGACGGCAGCGACGAGAAACTGTTGTCCAGGAGCACGATCTGCGCTACAGCTCGGGCCGCCTCGCTTCCGGAGCCCATCGAGACGCCGATGTCGGCGTCCTTGAGCGCGAGCACGTCGTTGACGCCGTCGCCGGTCATCGCCACGTTGTGCCGGCGCGACTGCAGCGCGTGCACCATGTCGCGCTTCTGCTGCGGGCTCACCCGCCCGAAGATGGCGTTCGCCTCGAGCTGGTCGGCGAGCGGCCCTTGTTCTGTGGGCAGGCTGCGTGCGTCGACCGGGTGGCTCGCGCCCTCGATGCCCAGCGCCGAGGCCACGGCACCGACCGAGACCGCGTTGTCGCCGGAGATGACCTTGGTCTGCACCCCCTGGTCGGCGAAGTAGCGCAGGGTGTCCGGCGCCTCCGGGCGGAGGCGCTGCTCGATTACCACGAGCGCGACGGGGGTGAGGTGGTCACCGATGCGCTCCGGCGCGGCGAGCGCCTCGTCGACGGACACCGAGGACCGCCCCAGCAGGAGCACCCGCAGCCCGCGGGCGCCGAGCTCGTCGGCGATCGCGAGAGCGGGGTCGGCCGAGCGCAGGAGGACGTCGGGCGCCCCGAGCAGCCAGGTCGTGGTCGAACCCGACGGATCGCTGAGGGTGGCGCCACTCCACTTCCGGGCCGACGAGAACGGCGCCTCGGCGATCTCGGTCCAGCCCTCGGGTCGCGGGTAGGCCTCGCCGATCGCGCGCATGCTCGGGTTGGGGCGCGAGTCCGCCGCGGCGAGTGCACCGAGCACGTCGTTCACCGGCAGACCGGCCGCGAGCTCGCGCACCTCGGCGACCTGCATCGTCCCCTCGGTGAGGGTGCCGGTCTTGTCGAGGCACACGACGCTCACCCGGGCCAGACCCTCTATGGCCGGCAGCTCCTGGACAAGGCACTGGCGGCGGCCGAGCCGGACGACGCCGACGGCGAAGGCCATCGAGGTCAGTAGCACGAGACCTTCGGGGACCATCGGCACCAGGCCGGCGACCATGCGCCGGATCGCCTCGGACAGGTCGTCCTCGTTGACGACGAGCTGGCTGATGACCAGCGCGATGCCGGTGGGGATGATCGCGTAGGTGACGAACTTGAGGATCTTGTTGATGCCGTTGCGCAGCTCCGAGTTGACCAGGGTGAAGCGGCTCGCTTCCTCGGCGAGCTGAGCCGCATAGGCTTCGCGGCCGACTTTCGTCGCCCGGAAGGCGCCGCCTCCGGCGACGGCGAAGCTGCCCGACATGACCGCCTCGCCGGGCGCCTTGTGAACCGGGTCGGCCTCTCCGGTGAGCAGCGACTCGTCGATCTCCAGACCGTCGGACTCGACCACGACCCCGTCCACGACCATTTTGTCGCCCTGGCCGACCTCGATCACGTCGTCGAGCACGATTCCGGACGACGCCATCTCGATTGCGACACCGTCCCTTCGCACCCGTGGCCTGGCCTCGCCGATGACGGCCAGCCGGTCGAGCGTCCGCTTGGCGCGAAGCTCCTGGATCATCCCGATCAGGGTGTTGGCGATGATCACGCCGCCGAACAGGGCGTCCTGGATCGGCCCGACGGACAGGACCAGGACGAACAGGACGCCGATGATGGCGTTGATGCGGGTGAACAGGTTGGCCCGCACGATCTCGCCGACGCTGCGGCTCGACCGGGTAGGGACGTCGTTGACCTGCCCGGCGGCGACCCGCTCGGCGACCTCGGCGTCGGTGAGTCCGCGGGCGCTGACCTCCAGCGTGCCCGCCGGGGCGGCGTACGCCTGACCGTCCTCCGCACCCGTCATGGGGAAACCGTATGGGCCCGGCAGCGCCCGCCACATCCGGGGATGCCCTGAGGGTCATCGGGGATCTGGGCCCGCTTCGCCCCGGCAATGCACGCACGCAGCATGCTTTGCCCCGCTCGCGCCCGGACAATCCCGGCACATCGGGCGGGCCAGGGTGCATCGCTGGGGCGAAAGGGGTTCGAGGACTCCGTCGACGAACGTCGCTGCTCCTCGCGTATGCGATAATGGGAGCGGTCGCACGGTACGGAACACCGGCCGTCGACCCGACGACGTCCTCACCGGACACGGTCGTGTGACCGACTCCGCGCCGCCCCGACGCCCCGTGGCGAACCGGCTGGCGCAGCGGTCGCCCGGCGCAACCGTCCGGCACGGCGGGTGGACCGCAGAGCCCGACCGCGACGCCGCCCAGTCCGGGCCGGCGAGCGCGGTTCGGCCTGCGAGGCCCACCACCCGGAGGACGTCGCCGACCAAGGCTTCTCCGTCGGGCCCACCACGGTACCGGCGGCCGACAGGAGTCCCTGACGCGGCGAGCAGCGCGCCTTCGCCGGTGCGGCGCCCCGCGGCAGGGCCGACGGGAGTGCACCCGGATGCAAGACAGCAACGCCACAGACAACACCACGACCAACAGCAACCCCACCAGTACCACGACCACCACGGCACCGGCGCGACGGCGCCGCAGCGCCAGCCGCGCCGCCGGTCCGCCCGCGACGCCGGCCGGGACCGATACCTCCACGGCGGCGGACGGCAGTGCGGCAGATTCGGTCACGGCCGACAAGGCCGTGGAGCCGACTCCTGCGCCGCGCACGCGGCGGACCCGTGCGAAGGCGACCGATCCGGTCGCAGCGCGCGTTGACGGAACCGACGCAGCTGCCTCCGGCGCCGGCGACGGCGTCGAGAGCGGTGAGCCCGCCAGAAGCGGCAAGCGGACCGCCGGCGGCAAGCGTGCCGGGGGAGACCCCGATGCGAGCGGAACCGCGGCAGGTGCGCCGGACAAGCCCGCGCGACCGACGCGCAAGAAGGCCGCTGCCGCGACCACACGTACCCGCTCCGGCCGGGCCAAGGCGGCCGATTCAGAGACCGGAGGGTCGGCCGAACCTCCTGCCGCCACCGCCGAAACCGCCGTCATCTCCGCCGAGACAACCCCTGGAGTCGCCGCCGCGCCGGCCGTTCCGATCCTGTTCCAGGCGCCGCAGTTCACCGCCGCCGAGACCCAGGCCCGTCCGGCCCGGGCGGCGCGGAAGCGCGTCGCGAGCGAGGACGAGACAGAGGTCGACACGGCGGTTGCCACCGACGAGGCCGACGACGACGAGTCGGATGACGGTGCCCCCCGCAAGCGGCGTCGCCGCGGCGGTCGCGGTCGGCGGAAGAAGGCCGCCGGGGAGACCTCCGGCGGCGTCGACGACGGCGATGGCGAGACCGCCGACGCCGGGCCCGGTGCCGCTGAGGTCAGCGAACGCGCTGACGCCGACTCGGTCGACGACGGGGACGACCGAGCCGGCGAGATGCCCGGCGAGATGCCGGACGAGATGCCCGACGAGGGCACCGGCGACGGTACGAGTGCGTCGCGACGGCGCAGGCGGCGCCGGCGGCGCAAGGGAGACGCCGACACCGACCAGACCAAGCCCGACGACCCGCCCAACACCGTCGTGCGCGTGCGCGAGCCGAAGCCGGCCGACGACTCCGGTGACGAGGTGGCCTCGGTCAGGGGCTCGACCCGGCTCGAGGCCAAGAAGCAGCGCCGGCGCGACGGCCGGGAGGCGGGGCGGCGACGTCCACCGGTCATCAGCGAGGCCGAGTTCCTGGCTCGTCGGGAAGCCGTCGACAGGGTCATGGTGGTTCGTCAGACCGGAGATCGAATCCAGATCGGGGTCCTCGAGGACGACGTGCTGGTCGAGCATTACGTCAGCCGCTCGTCCCAGCAGTCGATGGTCGGCAACGTCTACCTCGGCCGCGTCCAGAACGTGCTTCCGGCAATGGAAGCTGCCTTCGTCGACGTCGGACGCGGCCGTAACGCCATCCTCTACGCGGGCGAGGTCGACTGGGCCGGGCTCGGCAAGCCCGACGGGCCGCGCCGGATCGAGGAGGTCCTCAAGTCCGGACAGTCCGTGCTCGTGCAGGTCACCAAGGACCCGATCGGGCACAAGGGTGCTCGGCTCACCGGGCAGGTCAGCCTGCCGGGCCGCTACGTCGTGTTCGTCCCCGGCGGCTCGATGAGCGGGATCAGCCGGAAGCTTCCCGACACCGAGCGGACCCGGCTGAAGAATGTCCTCAAGGAGGTCGTCCCGGAAGACTCGGGCGTGATCGTCCGTACCGCAGCGGAGGGGGCGTCCGAGGAGGAGTTGACCCACGACGTCGGCCGGCTGCGCGCGCAGTGGGAGGACATCGCCAAGAAGAGCTCCGGCAGTGCTCCGCAACTGCTCTACAGCGAGCCGGACCTTGCCATCAAGGTCGTCCGCGACCTGTTCAACGAGGACTTCTCCAAGCTCGTCGTCTCCGGCGACGACGCCTGGGACACGATCGAGGCGTACGTGTCGTACGTCGCGTCGTCCCTCCGCGACCGGGTCGAGCGGTGGTCCGGCGACGGCGACGTGTTCGCGGCGCACCGCATCGACGAGCAGATCGCGAAGGCGCTGGACCGGAAGGTCTGGCTGCCCAGTGGCGGCTCACTGGTGATCGACCGCACCGAGGCGATGACCGTCGTCGATGTCAACACCGGCAAGTTCACCGGCTCGGGGGGAAACCTCGAGGAGACCGTGACGAAGAACAACCTCGAGGCGGCCGAGGAGATGGTGCGGCAGCTCCGGCTGCGCGACATCGGCGGCATCATCGTGATCGACTTCATCGACATGGTGCTCGAGTCGAACCGCGACCTGGTGTTGCGGCGGTTGGTCGAGTGCCTCGGTCGGGATCGCACCAAGCACCAGGTGGCGGAGGTCACCTCGCTCGGTCTCGTCCAGATGACGCGCAAGCGCATCGGGACCGACCTGCTCGAGGCGTTCAGCGAGCCGTGCGAGACCTGTAAGGGCCGCGGTGTGATCATCCACCACGAGCCGATCGACGCGGCCACGGGCACGCCGGACTCCGGCGGGGACGCGGGTGGCGGAGGTCGCCGTGGCCGACGCCGCCGGGGTGAGCGCACCACCGCCGCGAGCCAGGCGGTGACGCCGGCGCCGGTGGCCGACGACGTGACGGCGGATGCCGACGTGCCGTCGGCGGACGCTTCGGGCACCGAAGAGCCGGCGGCCGAGGGCTCGGGTGTCGACGGGGCTGCGACCTCACGGCGTCGCCCTCGACGGCGGGCACAGCGTCCAGCGGGGGAGCCGGACGCCCCGGCCGAGAAGATCGGCGCAACCGGCTGAGGGTCGACGCACGAGGGGACGGGTCGAGTTTGACCCTGACCTGGGCGGATCCGTATCCTTGGCCTTCGGCGCGACTCGCGCCCAACCCCGTGCGCCCCGCCCTCGGGCGGCTGCGCGCCCGAACTCCGAACGAGAGTGAGCCCGCGGTGTACGCGATCGTCCGCAGCGGCGGCAGCCAGCAGAAGGTCGCCGTCGGCGACGTCATCGAGGTCGACCGCCGCGACGGCGACGTGGGCACGACCGTCTCGCTGCCTGCGGTTCTGCTCGTCGACGGCGATACGGTGACCTCGGACGCCAAGAAGCTCGCGAAGGTCTCGGTCACGGCCGAGATCCTCGGCGCCACCAAGGGCCTGAAGATCGAGGTCCTGCGTTTCAAGAGCAAGACCGGCTACCGCCGTCACCTCGGCCACCGTCAGAAGTACACCCAGGTCAAGGTCACCGGCATCGAGACGAAGAAGTAGGAAGCGCAATGGCTCACAAGAAGGGCGCCTCGTCCACCCGGAACGGGCGCGACTCCAACTCCCAGCGGCTGGGCGTCAAGCGCTACGGCGGCCAGATCGTCGCGGCCGGCGAGATCATCGTGCGCCAGCGCGGCACCCACTTCCACCCTGGCGAGAACGTCGGCCGCGGTGGCGACGACACCCTGTTCGCTACCGCGGCCGGTGCCGTCGAGTTCGGTGTCAAGCGTGGCCGCAGAGTCGTCAGCATCGTCCCGGCGGCGGAATGACCTCCCCGCGGGCGGCATAGGAGAGGACAACCGAGGGCGGGCTGGTCGGCTGACCGGCCCGCCCTCGCACATTCCGGGGTCCGCGGGAGAAGGTGAACTGATGGCGATCCCCTCGTTCATCGACCGCGTCGTACTTCACCTCGCGGCCGGCAACGGTGGTCACGGCTGCGTGTCGATCCGGCGGGAGAAGTTCAAGCCGCTCGGCGGTCCCGACGGCGGTAATGGCGGCAACGGCGGTGACGTCGTGCTCGTCGTCGACGCGAACACCGCGACGTTGCTCGACTACCACCGCTCGCCGCACCGGCGGGCGGGAAACGGAGCACCCGGACAGGGCGACGACCGCGACGGCGCCCACGGCGCCGACGTGGTCCTCCCCGTCCCGGACGGCACCGTCGTCGCAACCCCCGGAGGTGAGGTCCTGGTCGACCTGGTCGGCGCCGGCACGCGGTTCGTCGTCGCCCGCGGGGGCCGCGGTGGGCTGGGCAACGCCGCTCTGGCCAGCCGCAGGCGGCGCGCGCCGGGCTTCGCCCTGCTCGGGGAGCCCGGCCAGGCTCTCGACGTCGTGGTCGAGCTCAAGAGCGTCGCCGACGTCGGACTCGTGGGCTTCCCGAGCGCCGGCAAGTCCAGCCTTGTCGCGGCGATCTCGGCGGCGCGACCGAAGATCGCGGACTACCCCTTCACCACCCTGGTGCCCCACCTCGGCGTCGTCGATGCCGGCGAGGTCCGCTTCACCGTCGCCGACGTCCCCGGGCTCATCGAGGGTGCCAGCGAGGGACGCGGCCTGGGGCACGAGTTCCTGCGCCATGTCGAACGGTGCAGCGCACTGGTGCACGTCGTCGACTGCGCAACCATGGAGCCGGGGCGCGACCCGATCTCCGACGTCGACGTCATCGAGGGCGAACTGGCGTCCCACGGAGGACTGGCCGACCGCCCGAGGCTGGTGGCCCTGAACAAGATCGACGTCCCCGAGGCCCGCGACCTGGCCGATCTGGTCAAGCCGGACCTGGAGGCGCGCGGCTGGCGAGTGGTCGCGGTGTCGGCGGCGACGCACGAGGGTCTGCGTGAGCTGACCTTCGCCATGGCCGCGGTGGTGTCGGCGGCCCGGGCGGCACGCCCCGCGCCCGAGCGCACCCGCCTGGTCCTCCGCCCGGCTGCCGTCGACGACGCGGGGTTCACCGTCACGCGCGAGGGTGACCGCTTCCGGGTGCGCGGTGCCAAGCCGGAGCGGTGGGTCCGCCAGACCGACTTCGCCAACGACGAGGCCGTCGGGTACCTGGGCGACCGGCTGGCCAGACTGGGCGTCGAGTCGAGACTGCTGGAAGCCGGTGCCACTGCCGGGGCCGAGGTCGTCATCGGCGGCGACGACGGCGTGGTGTTCGACTGGGAGCCGACGATCCAGGCCGGCGCCGAGTTGCTTCATGGCCCCCGCGGCTCCGACCGTCGCCTCGACGGCCGTCGAGAATGACAGGAGCCGAAGGGGAGGTGGGCAGCGTGGACCGGGCCGCGCTGGGGGAGGCGCAACGGGTCGTGGTGAAGGTCGGCTCGTCGTCGCTGACCACGACCGCCGGCGGACTGGACGGGAAGCGGCTCACGGCACTCGTCGACGTGCTCGCCGCCGTGCGGGCGGCCGGTCGCGAGGTCGTGCTGGTCTCGTCGGGCGCGATCGCGGCGGGTCTCGCGCCTCTCGGCCTGGCCCACCGGCCCCGCGACCTCGCGACCCAGCAGGCCGCCGCCAGTGTCGGGCAGGGGCTGTTGGTGGCCCGCTACGCGGAGGCCTTCGCCATCCACGGGCTGCGGGTCGGGCAGGTGCTCCTGACCGTCGACGACATGACCCGGCGGTCGCACTACCGCAACGCATACCGCACCCTGCACAAGTTGCTCGCGCTCGGGGTTCTTCCTGTCGTCAACGAGAACGACACGGTGGCCACGCACGAGATCCGCTTCGGCGACAACGACCGGCTCGCCGCGCTCGTGGCGCAACTCGTCCATGCCGACGCCTTGGTGCTGCTCTCCGATGTCGACGGCCTCTATGACGGCGACCCGCGTAGGGCGGGTGCCACACGCATCGCGGAGATCGCCGACCTGGCCGACCTCGACGGGTTGCGGATCGGCCGCACCGGCCGTTCCGGCCTGGGCAGCGGTGGCATGCAGACCAAGGTCGAGGCCGCACGGATCGCCACCGGTTCGGGCATCGACGTCGTCCTCGCGTCGGCCGCCGAGGCCGAGGCGGTCCTGGCCGGTGTCCCCGTCGGGACCTGGTTCCGCCCTCGCGCCGGCCGGCGGTCGACCCGGCTGTTGTGGCTCGAGCACGCCACCGGCGGCCGCGGGCACCTGCACCTCGACGCCGGCGCCGTGCGGGCGGTCGTCGAACGGCGGCTGTCCCTGCTGCCTGCCGGCATCACCTCCGTCGACGGCACCTTCTCGGCCGGCGATCCCGTCGACCTGCTCGACGAGTCCGGCCGCGCGGTCGCCCGTGGGCTGGTCAACTACGATTCGGCGGAGCTTCCGTTCCTGCTCGGTCGGTCGACCCACGAGCTCGCCCGCGAGATGGGGCCCGGCTACGAGCGCGAGGTCGTCCATCGCGACGATCTGGTGGTCCTCGGACGGCGCTGAGTCGTGGTCGAGGTCCCTGCCGGGTTGCGGGCGAGCCTGGCCCGGGCGGACCCGTCGACAGGTCCGTGGCTGGACCGGCTGCCGTCGCTGGCCGCGGAGTTCCTCGACCGGTGGTCCCTTCGCGCCGACGGCAGGCCCATGCACGGTGTCTGTGCCCTGGTGCTGCCCGTGCGCAGACCCGACGGCGTCCCGGCGGTCCTCAAGCTCAGCTGGCCGCACTCGGAGGCACGCGACGAGCACCTGGCGTTGCGGGTCTGGGCGGGCGAGGGCGCTGTGCGACTGCTCGGCGCGGCGCCCGAGGACTACGTCGTCCTGCTCGAACGCCTGGACGCCACCCGCGACCTCGTCCCCGTCCCGCTCGGTGCCGCATTGCACACGGCCGGTGAGCTGATCCGCCGGCTCGGTGTCCCGGCCGACGACGGCCTCGTACGGGTCGACGAGCGGGCGCGTGAGTGGTCGACGGAGCTCGCCGTCGCGCGTCGCCGGCCGCCTGATGGTGTTCCGACCAGCCTCCTCGATCATGCGGCGGCGGTGCTGCCCGACCTGCTCGCCGGCGCCCCTGCCGTGCTCCTGCACACCGACCTGCACTACGAAAACGTCCTTGCCGCGGACCGCGACCCCTGGCTGGCCATCGACCCCAAGCCTCTGCTCGGTGATCCGGCCTACGAGGTGGCGCCGCTGCTGTGGAACCGCTGGTCGGAGGCGACGTCGGCCGCCGACCTCGGACGTCATCTGCGCTGGCGGGCCGACGTGGTCGCAGACGCGGCCGGCCTCGAACCGGCGCGGGTTGCGGGCTGGGTGGTCGTGCGCGAAGCGGTGCAGGCGCTCGACGCCGTGGCCGACGGCGACCCCGTGTGGCGGGACATGTCCGTCGCGGTGGCGGAGGCGTTCCAGCACCGAGTGGCCTGAGCGTCGGCCGTCAGCGGTGTCGGGCGGTAGCCAGTTCTACGTGGCACGCTGAACGTTTGCTCGTGGCACGCTGAACGGTCGTTCCGGGATCCGAGTCGTCCCGGTTGTGGATCGGCCAGATGTGCCACGTGACTCACCAGCGGCGTGTCGTCCGTCAGCACCGTGAACCGCGGGCCTGTGCGTCGTCCGCGCGCCGTACGCTGGCCGGCATGGACGCGACCAACGCCGCGGAACCTGTACTCGAAGCTGGGCGTCGCGCCCGGGTCGCGGCAGCTGACCTGGCCGTTCGACCGCGGGCCGACAAGGATGCCGCCCTGCAGGCGATGGCCGACGCCGTGGAGGCGAACACGCAGCACCTTCTCGGCGCCAATGCTCGCGACGTCACCCGGGCCGAGCAGGCCGGCACGCCCGCGGCCATCGTGGATCGCCTGCATCTCACCGAGAAGCGGATCGGCGGCATGGCGGACGGGTTGCGCCAGGTGGCGGGTCTGCCTGACCCCGTGGGCGAGGTCGTCCGCGGTTACACGCTGCCGAACGGCCTCGAGGTCAGCCAGCGGCGGGTCCCGCTCGGGGTCGTCGGGATCATCTACGAAGCGCGTCCCAACGTCACCGCCGACGCCGCCGGCCTCTGCCTGAAGGGCGGCAACGCCGTGCTCCTCCGCGGCTCGTCGAGTGCCGAGGCCTCGAACACCGCTGTCGTCGAGGTGCTGCGCGGCGCACTCGTGGCCACGGGTCTGCCCGCCGACGCGGTCCAACTCGTCGCCGGCGGCGGGCACGATGCCGTCAAGCACCTCATGCGGGCCCGCGGCCTGGTCGACGTCCTCATCCCACGCGGGGGAGCAGGGCTGATCCGCAGTGTCGTCGAGGAGTCGACCGTGCCCGTCATCGAGACAGGGGTGGGCAACTGCGCGGTGTACGTCGACGTGGACGCCGACCTCGACCAAGCCCTCGCGATCGTCCTCAACGCGAAGACACAGCGGCCCAGCGTCTGCAACGCGGCCGAGACGCTGCTCGTGCACGCCGACATCGCCGCCGAGTTCCTGCCAAGGGTGCTGGCCGCCCTGCACCACGAGGGCGTGACCGTCCACGGCGACGAGCGCGTCCGGGCGGCCGACGACGCCGTCGTCGCGGCCACGGACGACGACTGGGCGGCGGAGTACCTCTCGCTCGACATCGCGGCCGCCGTCGTCGACTCCCTCGACGACGCCGTCGCGCACATCCGGCGCTGGGGGAGCGGGCACACCGAGGCGATCGTCACCCGGTCACTGCCGAACGCGCGGCGTTTCGTCGCGGCGGTCGACTCGGCGGCGGTCATGGTGAACGCCTCCACCCGGTTCACCGACGGCGAGCAGCTCGGCTTCGGAGCCGAGATCGGCATCTCGACGCAGAAGCTGCACGCACGCGGGCCGATGGGTCTGCCCGAGCTCACGACCACGACATTCGTCGTCACCGGAGACGGACACGTCCGCGGGTGACCGCCTGACCGCTAGGCTGCAGGGCCATGACCACTGCCGCGATGGTGATGCTCAGCGCATCCGAGCAGGTGCCCACCGACGAGGGTGTCCCGTCGGCCGTCTGGGGCCTCGGCATCCTCGGCCTGCTGTTGGGGTTGTTGATCGCGACATGGGTGTTCGGCCGGGGACGCCCGCACGCCTGAGGCCCGGACCGGCGCTACGTTGTCGCCCGTGAGCGAGCGCAAGCGGCTCGGTGTCATGGGGGGGACGTTCGACCCGATCCACCATGGCCACCTCGTCGCGGCGAGCGAGGTGCAGGCCTGGTTCGACCTGGACGAGGTCGTCTTCGTGCCGACCGGCCAGCCCTGGCAGAAGGCCGAACGCGAGGTCTCGCCGGCCGAGGACCGGTACCTGATGACGGTCATCGCCACCGCGTCGAATCCCCGCTTCTCGGTCAGCCGGGTCGACCTCGACCGATCCGGGCCGACGTACACCGTCGACACTCTGCGCGACGTGCGGGCGGAGCGGGGGCCGGAG